>JAGQQP010000063.1 GCA_020426085.1 Planctomycetaceae bacterium
GGATTCCATCCAGCGCGTCTTCCTGGAAAAAGTCGACGGCGAATACCAGGGGGCCTGTTTCCCGTTTCGAAGCGGCTTCGCCTCTGCTGTACTCCGCATGGCTCAGGGAACTGACGGCAGCATGTTTGTCGGCCTGACCAACCGGGGTTGGAGCAGTCTGGGAACTGCCTCTTATGGTCTGCAGCGACTGGTCTGGACGAAAAAAATGCCGTTCGAAATCAAAGAGATGCGGGCACAACCTGAAGGATTTGAACTGGTCTTCACGAAACCGGTTGACCGCAAGATAGCTGCAGATCCGAAGTCGTACAAGCTGCAGAGTTACACCTACACCTATCACTCTTCCTACGGCAGCGATGAAATTCTGCCTCGTAACCTGGAGATTGAAAACATCACTGTTTCGGACGACGGTTTGAAAGCGGAACTCAAAGTGAAAGGCTTGCGCGAACTGTATGTGCATGAACTCAATGCAGACGGGGTGAAAAGCAAAGAGGGTCAGTCACTACTGCATCCCGATGCATACTACACGTTGAATCGCATTCCGAAAAAATAACCTGCGTTCAAAACGACCGGTTGATTTCGGAATATTAGTGCGCATCACATTTAACCATAGCGTCTTTCAATCTAATATACTTGGTCCAAATGGACCTGGAGACGCTACAGTAAAACGGGATACCGTCTAATTCAGAAAGCCGCGCTCGCGTAATTCCTGGATATTGCCGGGCGCACTTTCCCAGACCCGTTCCGCCGCATAACGCATCACCGCAATGCCTCCCATGCCAGGAGGTGCACTGAGGATGGCAACATGCTCTTCCTCTTCGTCGTCCAGCTGTCGATTCAGTTTGGCGACCGCTTCTTCAATGCTGTCGCTCACGATCCGCTCGGGGCCGCTGGTATTGGTAAACTTCAGATTAGAAAAACCGGCCGTCCGCGAAAGCAGAAAGGCAGCCAGGTCGGCTTCTTCCTGTTCTTCGAAGAAATTGCGAAACTCGGGCTCCATCCGATCAGGGGTAATGATCATCGGCCGGGTAATACTGACTTCCCCCTTACGAATAGTCACCGTCGAACCACGCTCAGCCGCCCCGCAAACGAGAAAGTAAGGCAGTTTCTGATCGCCGAAGGTGAATAACGAAAAATGGACCGGACGTTCAATTCGTACGGCAGTCCAGATTTCGAAGAAGCGCTGTTCATCGAACTCGTGTGAAAAATTCATCAGGTTCCAACCGGGTTGAATAATATTGCGGCGAGTAAAACGATTTTGATCAGCGGGTGATTAACTCAGTTTTTTCAGTTTACTGACACGTCCGACAGAAACCCATTCGGTCACAAACAGGTTCCCCTCCTGATCGAAGCAGGCATCATGTGGATGGACGAATCGACCAGCCTGCCAGGTTTCAGGCTGCGTGCGCACTTTAAAGCCATCCAGGACTTTGTTCGTCCAGTCCTGATCGTATCCCAGATGCGTGATGACTTTATTCTGTTTATCAAACAGGGTGACGCGCGCGTGCAGATCAGAGACGACCATGATGTCTCCCTGAATATCAATATCGGCTGGAAAGCTGACTGTATTGACAAATCCCAGATGTTTTCCGTCGAGCGAGAAATACTGCAGACGGTGATTGGCCCGGTCGCAAACCGCAACTTTGGGTGTGCCGTCCCGTTCATCCAGCCACATCCCATGCGGCGTTTTCATTTTACCAGGCTCGGTTCCACTTCCGCCCCAGAAGAATTCTGGTTTGCCCTCTTTTGTGTACTTGTGGATGAAGTGAGAACCATAACCATCGCCGACATAAAATCCCCCGTCGGGAGCAAAGGCAATATTCGTAGGGCTGTAACGCTGCTTCTG
This sequence comes from Planctomycetaceae bacterium, assembly GCA_020426085.1. GTDB lineage: Bacteria > Planctomycetota > Planctomycetia > Planctomycetales > Planctomycetaceae > Gimesia. The sequence continues at coordinate 1,844 of JAGQQP010000063.1, forward strand.
ATCTTTGTAGTGTTCGGGAGCAGCTGGTCGTCCGATGGTCCAGACTACCTCACCGGTCAGACTCGTTTTTGCCACGATGCCATGTTTTGTATCGGAGAGATACAAAAATTCGTCGCTCCCTTCTTTGCGCACATCAATCCCGTGTCCACCGCCATGATATTCTTTGCCGAATGAGCGAACGAATTTTCCAGCCGGATCGAAGACTACAATCGCATCCATGGGCGTTTTCGTTTTCGAACGATGCTTGATATAAATCAGCCCCGCAGAATCGACGCAGACACCATGCGTTTCACCCCATTGAATATGCCTGGGAACCTCACCCCAGTTATGGATCGCTTCATACTGAAATGCCCCTTCCCCCAGAACAGGCGGTTTGCTTCCCGCTTTGTCTTCTGCACCGAGGATGGCCGGCGCGAAAAAACTGCCGGCGACAGCAGCGCTGGCGGTCTTCAAAAAGGAACGGCGGGAATCGATCTGTCGTGAGTTCAAGGTTGAGCGTTGATCCATAAAAACGGGTACCTGGCAACAAAAAGTTCGATAAAATCTGTTGTTTGAACGGTCAGAGAAAAGCTTCCTCCTGATCGATCTTAACGCACACATTGGCCCCTTCTCAATTGAGGATGCCAAAAAATAGGGTATTCTGACAATGTTCTCCGTAGATCCCCGCCTCGTTTCACGTACAACTCTCAGAGTCACGTCAATTAAGATGGTCATCACTGACAAGATGTGGTATGAGAGGCTCACAACGAGAAAAAAACGTTTATCCTGACTGTTACTGACTTTAACTTCATCCATTCCTGCTGATTTCCTCTGCGAAGGAAGGGAATACCATGAATGCCACCCGCACGATTCCTGTTTTGTTCACCATCGTATCACTGTTTTTGCAGCAGCCCCTGATTGCCGCTGACGATAAATCGACGAGCAAATCCGAATTACAGATTGATTCTGTACTGGTCAGCCTGATCGAAGAAGTTGAAGTCCCTGCGCAGGAAGTCGGCCAGTTGAATGCGATTAAAGTCAAAGAGGGAATGACGGTCGAGAAAGGCGACTTACTGGCCCAGATCGAAGATTCCGAAGCGATGCTGCTGTTACAGCAGGCCAAACTCGAATATGAAATGGCGCGACTCAAAGCCGCCAATGATGTCGATCTTCGCTTTGCCCGGAAAGCGCATGAAGTCGCGATTGCAGAACTGCAACGGGCGGAAGACTCGATCAAAAAATATCCCAAGAGTATTTCCAAAACCGAACTCGATCGTCTGAAGCTTACCGCGGAAAAATCGGAACTGGAAATCGAACAGGCAGCTGAAGAACGTAAGACGACGCAACTGGAAGCCAGTCTGAAACGCAACGCCGAGCAGATCGCTGCACTGGCAGTACAGCGGCGAAAAGTCGTCTCACCGATCAATGGCATGGTCGTGCAGATTCTGATCCGCAATGGGGAATGGGTACGGCCCGGCGATACCGTCCTGCGAATTTTAAGACTCGATCGTCTGCGCGCCGAAGGACTGATTAACGCTTCGCAAGTGCAGGAACAGAATCTGATGAATCGCCCGGTCACACTGGTTGTGAATCCCGGCACGAAACAGATCATGGAATTCCAGGGAAAAATTTCGTTCGTCAGCCCCGAAGTCAATCCGGTCAACAACCAGACACGTGTCTGGGCAGAGATCGAAAATCCGGACCTCAAACTGAAACCAGGAATGCGGGCTTCCTTAATCATTAAATAAACTCCGTTCGATTCAGAAAGCGACTCCAGTCACCATGTCGTTCGGCCCTCAAGATTTTTCGAACCAGCCACTGCGATTGAGAATGCGGGCCGACCTGCACGTGCAACCGCTGCAGTTTGGGGGTAAAAAATATTGGGGCATTAAAGATCCGATTTCGCTCCAGTATTATCAGCTGCGGGATGAAGAATATTTCATTCTGCTGCAGCTGGATGGGCGGGCCTCTTTCGATCTCATTCGGAAAAAATACGAACAGCGGTTTCTGCCTCAGAAACTGCAGGCTTCGCATCTGCAGGGCTTTCTGTCGCGGCTGCATCAGTCGGGACTGATCATCGCCGATGCCTTTGGTCAGGGAGAAATCCTGCTGGACCGTCAGCAGCAGAAACAGCAGCAGGCACGACGCGCTCGCTGGATGAACCCGCTGGCAATCCGCTTTCGAGGCATCGATCCGCATCGCCTGTTGAACTGGCTGCAGCCGTGGACCTCGATCTGTTTTACCCCCCTGTTCCTGCTGGCAGCGTTCGCGCTGATGGTCGCAGCGGTGACATTGATTTTTACACATCTGGACGCAGTCATTTCGCAGCTTCCCGACTTTGCCACCTTCTTTGAAGCGCGAAATCTGATGCTGCTGGCCTGCAGCCTGGCTCTGGTCAAAATCGTGCATGAACTGGGACATGCGCTGGCCTGTAAACAGCTGGGAGGCGAGTGCCGGGAACTGGGCGTGATGCTGCTGGCCTTCATCCCGTGCCTGTACGTGAACGTCAGCGATGCCTGGACCATGCGCGATAAGTGGCATCGGATCATCGTAAGCTCCGCCGGGATTTTTGTAGAACTGATGATCTCGGCGGTCTGCGTGTTTCTCTGGTGGTTTTCCTATCCCGGGCTGTTCCATTCACTCTGCCTGAATATCGTAGTGGTCTGCTCGGTGAATACACTGCTGCTGAATGGGAACCCTCTGCTGCGTTACGACGGCTATTATATTCTGCTCGATCTGGTGGAAGTTCCCAACCTGCGTCAACGGGCACAGACGATTGTTTCCAACCGGCTGCATCACTGGTTTTTCGGACACAAAGCAGAGACGCTGCTCAAGGAACCCAGACGGCTCCGACGTTTTCTGTTTGTGTACGGCATTGCCTCGGTTTTTTATCGCTGGTTTATCGTGTTCGCCATTCTGACCGTCTGTTATTATGTTCTCGAACCTTACGGCCTGGAGATCATCGCACAGGTGATGGGAACCGTTGTGTTGATGGGAATGTTAATCGTGCCTGTGAAATCTGCCGCTACTGAAATTCAAACGTATTCCAAAGCGGGCCAGATCCAATGGCGACGTTTCAGCATTCGTTCTACATGCGTGCTGCTGTTTCTGGCGGGCCTGCTCCTGATCCCGCTGCCTCACCGGGTTACGGCACCTGCTCTGATCGAGCTCAAAGATGCAAAACACGTCTACATTACCGCACCCGGTTTTCTGCAATCGATTTCCACCCCGCAAACCGTCATTGAGCAGGGCGCAGTAATTGCAGAACTCTCCAATGAAAAAATCAGACAGGACATTCTCAAGCTGACCGGGCAGATCAGCGAACAGGAAATTCGCATCGCGACCCTCGAACGCCGCCAGCTGGATGATCCGGAAGCGGCACAGGAACTCCCAACAGCGCAGGAACAGCTGCTCGACCTCAAAGACCAGTTACAACAAAAGCAAACTGATCTACATCGACTCACTTTGAAAGCCCCTGTCGCAGGCACATTGATTCCCGCACCACGCAAGACAGTCAACCCGGACGAAGCTGACCTGCCCGCCTGGACCGGTTCCCCCTTTGATGCGGATAACCGGAACTGCTATCTGGAACGGGGAACCTGGTTATGCTCGCTGGGTAACCCCGATCAGTTGCAGGCGCGACTGATCGTCGATCAGGAGCATGTGGAATTTGTCGAACCGGGACAGAGCGTGCGTATCCTGCTGGACGAATTCCCGAATGAAGTCTTAACGGGTACGATCCAGGAAATTGCGGAAATCGATCTGGATGATCTGCATCCCAATCTGATCCATCGGGAAGAACTCACCACCGAAGTCGATTCCTCCGGAAAGCAGCAGCTCAACAGCACTTCCTATCTGGCTCTGGTCACGCTGGCAACTCCGGTTGAACAGCCTCTGATTCACTCAACCGGTCAGGCCAAAATCGCCGTGCCCCCTGAATCGCTGGGAAAAAAGCTGTATCGCCAGCTGAGAAAGACGATCCGCCTCTTCCAATAAGTGATAACACATACTTTGCAAACTGCCTGTTTTGACATTCTGGTGAGATAGAGAATCAACGTTTGCAGATTCGGGTAGAATTGTTAAAATTCCGCGACTCAAATACAGCAGATGATCGATTAATAAACGGCAACATATTTTTCCAGCAGACGGCGGCAAGGAGGCTTCCCGATGACCGATTCACAAACGAATCCCTCTTCTACTTTAAACATTGTGGTTCTCTCAGGTGGAGAATCGGCTGAGTGCGAGATCAGCCTCAAAAGTGGAGAGACGGTCGCGCGGGCTCTGACTTCGCGCGGGCATCAGGTTAGAATCGTTGACCCTTCACTGGTGGATCTGGAAAGTTTTGACTGGACCGGCTGTGATGTTGTCTTCATCGCCTTGCATGGCACCTATGGGGAAGACGGCACAATTCAATCGACGCTGGATCGGCTGGGCATCCCTTACTCGGGCTGTGACGCCGCCACTTCAAAACTGGCATTCAGCAAATCGGCATCAAAAGAACGCTTTATCCAGCATAACGTGAATACGCCCTCTTATGTGCTGATTCACGAATCAGACGACGCCGGTCGCATCGAACAGCATGCCCGCAGTATGGGTTATCCCCTGGTCGTCAAACCCGATGCCCAGGGCTCCAGCCTAGGGGTGACGATTGTGAAAACTCCCGAAGAGTTGCCACAGGCGCTGGCGAGATGCTTCCATTACGATTCGTTCGGCATTCTGGAATCAGCCATCAAAGGGACTGAGTGGACGGTCACGGTCGTCGATGATCAGGTCCTGCCTCTGATTCAGATCCAGACGCCTCACGAATTCTTTGACTACGAAGCCAAGTACATTGAAGATTCGACGCAATACCTGTTTGAATTTGATCTGCCAACCAATGTGATTCAGGCCATTATCAAAACCGGAGCGAATGCCTGTACGGCTCTGGGCACAACCGGTATTGTGCGCGTCGATCTGCTGGTCGACCGTTTCCAGCAGCCCTGGGTCCTGGAAGTGAATACGATTCCCGGTTTTACCGATCACAGCCTGGTCCCCAAAGCAGCTGCCCGGGCCGGCATCGATTTTGGTGAACTGTGTGAACAGGCGCTGGTGAACTGCCTGAAAAAAGCGACCACCCGCCCGCAAAATTGATAAAGTTTCACCAGTCGGCCTGATTCGCTGAGGAAACCCCTGTTTTTCGGTGTGCGTCGCAACACAGACCGCTTCAATTTGCGATAATTATCATACAGAGACCGTGCGCAGACGCAGCTGGCGGGCTTCTGTTCTTCTAACCCGATCCACTGCGGTTCGCAGCCCGATGATTTGTCAAAGGTCCACGATTAACCAGAGCACATGAGTCGAAAAACAAGCAAAAAACGACCTGCCAGAAAAAAGGTCGAAGTGGTCGAAGAAGAAGAGGAAACACTGGAAGAAACGCCTTCCCTGTTCAGCCCTTCGTCATTGATCCGCCTGTTGTTTCGTCCTAAAGTGCTGCTGGTTCTGGCGGCAGTTGTGACCGGCCTGTTCTTCTTTCAGAAAGTGAAGGAACAGATTCCCGACCTGTCCCAGCGCGAAGAATACCAGATCGAAACCAAACAACTCTCCCTGCAGCCGGCACCCCCGCATTATGTCCCGATCGATATTGTCGACCAGGTCATCAGACGCAGCGAATTACCCGCGCGGGTTTCGTTACTCGATCAGGGGCTGGTAGTTAAGATTGCGGATGCATTCCAGAAACATCCCTGGGTGGAGAAAGTCATTTCCGTCCGCAAGACAAACACGGTGGAAGTCGAAATTCAGTTTCGCAAGCCGGCGGCGATGGTGGAACTGAAACAGGGACTGTATCCGGTCGACAATGCGGGAGTTCTGTTACCGCCTGAAGATTTTTCTGTCTCCGATGCCCGTCGCTTCCCGATCATCACCGGCGTCAGCTCGGTCCCGGCCGGCCCCGCGGGAACCTCCTGGGGTGACCTGTCTGTCACGGGAGCGGCCCAGCTGGCAGAAGCATTGGGTCCCCACTGGAAAGAACTGGATATTGTTTCGATTGAAGCGCCGCCGCGCGTGGCTGCCGACGTCACTCTGGATGATCTGATCTATCGCCTGATCACAACCGGCGGATCGGAAATTGTGTGGGGCCGATCCCCAAAAAGCCAGCGTCGGGGTGAATTACGGGTCGATCAGAAAATCGGCAAGCTGGAAAAATACTACCGGGATTACGGCGGCTTTGACCGCCCGCATGGTCCCTATGAAATTGACATACGCCACTGGCAGGAAATTTCCCGACGTCCACTCAAACAGCAGAGCAGTCAACGTACGCTGATGCGTCGCTGACACTTGCACGGGTTGGCTATTGTTTTTGAGACGCCTCGATAAATGAGTCCGGGGAGATGCCTCCTTTAGCAGCGACCATCTCTGCATAAGTCATGTCAGGACTGAGTCCACAAATCGCAAGAACTGCCGCGCGCAATTGAGAATAGCGAAGATCACCCATAAGATGCGCCTGTGCGCTGGCATCTCCCTGGATCGCTTTCAGTATACTTTCAGGATTGAGTCCAAATGCGCAACCAATGATGGGAGCCTGTCTCGCTTCTTCCTCTGTCACCGAAATCCGAACATGGAGCCCCCCTTTCAAGAAGTAATATTCGACGGTCTTATCACCTGGATGCCACGCACCCACCCCTTCGGGGAAATCTAGCTCCTCCGGTAAGACCGCTGCATTTCCGATGATGGGAAATGTCCCATCGTAAATATTCTCATGCATCAGTAACCTCGTACACAAAACAGGCTGAACAGCAACTTGTTCCGGTTCAAGTGGGGGACCCGCATAGGAGTAAATGGCAACCAGCAGACCGCAACCCTGCAAGGGACCATTCAAACCAGCGTAGGGATATGGTTCTGGTTTGTCTTTAAAGAAGCCCTGCTTTCGCAGCCGGAAAATATCGAGCAGAATTTTTCCATAGCCTGTCTCAGTCTCATCAAAGCGTATTTCAAAAATGTCACCAGGTTGATAGCGAACACGGTGGCGTTTCCGGCCACGCATTTCATCAATCTGCTGAAGATGATCAGGAGGGCAGGAGTTGAGAAACGCATCCACCCAGTCTGCCAGCTGTTCGTAAGTGGTGATGCCGTGATCGTGCAGCGAAACAATGGAACTATCTGAAGCAACATGTGTCACATACAAGTGCTGGAAAGGGAAATTTTTCCCCCGTGTGCCAAAGTAACAGATAAACGAAAATCCCAGCGACTTACGTGCCAGGATATTGGCGGGCGTTAGAGGTTTGGATTTACCACGTTTGGTCGCGGGCAATAGTTTTTCGCGGGAATCTGTCTCAAGTTCATAATCATATTCCTGATAGCCGTAATCTTTACTGATTTCATAGCAGATAACTTTACGGATCAGATCGCCTTCGAAATAGACGAGCATATCTTTCAGTTCAAGAGTCTCCCATTCCTCCTGAACCGGTTCCAGCCCGAAGTATTCCCGTTGTCTGTTCGTGAGCGCGAATTGAGACATCACTGCATCTCCCTGTATCTCAGAGCCACGTCATACACATTTACAGCGTAGCCAGCCCATAGTGTCAGTCAATTAAAAAACGGCACATTCGTTTCTGCAGACTATTAGATTTTGGAAAAAAAGATGGAAAAAACACGACAAAGCATTAGATTGAAAAGAAACCAACAGGTTCATACGCTCAGACATTGAGACAGGGTTGCCAGAAGGAGAGAGCCATGACTGAGAGATACATCGTCAGGGAATATCAGGAACAGGGATTTGTGCATCTTCCCGCCTGGTATTCGAGTGAGGAACTGTCTGAAATCAGATCAGCGATTGAACACTATAATCAAGAAATCGTGCCAGGACTGCCTGAAAGTGATGTCGTCTTCGAAGCCGACGGTATCGCCATTCGCAACTGCTGGCGGATGCAGACGCATGATCCTTTCTTTTCAAAACTCCCTGCAGAAGAACGGCTGCAGACTCTGATTGCAGATCTGGTGAATGGCACGCCGACCTGCATGGGTGTCGAAACATTCAACAAACCAGCGAAGGTAGGATCAGGAGTGCCCCCGCATCAGGACAATGCGTATTTCTGTCAGGAACCGCCGGATGTGCTCACCGTCTGGATCGCGATGGATGATGTGACACCAGAAAACGGCCCTGTGCATTATCTGCCCGGTTCTCATACTCAAGGGGTCTCCGAACATGTCCCTTCCGGCGTGAAAGGTAACTCCTTCGGGCTGGCGGAAACAGTCGACGAAACTCAAGCGAGTGCGGCCCTGTTAAAGGCGGGTGATATCCTGATCCATCACAGTCAGACAATCCACTTCAGTGCCCCGAATGTCAGCGACTTTCCCCGTCTGGGGCTGCTGCTCGTTTTTCGCGGCGCACACACGCAGGATTCCCCGGAAATGAAAGCCGCTTACCAGAAAGCACGGGCACTGATGGAAGCGGGTTCCAGCTGAAGATTGATACGGGAGACCCTGGCTCAACGATTTATCAGGTGTTCACTTCCATATCATCCAGATTGTAGTGAAAACAGATTAATTCGCGAAGAAAAACAGGAACCGGGCAGACTTTCCCCGAATTTAAAGTGACTTGCGTACCCCGTCCCGCTTGATTTTCGGCGTTTTGACGCTTAGATAAGGTATTTAACAACACGTTTCCGTTATCTGAGGAAGCGATTGTCCGTTTGTTGACTTCAAAAAAACAGTGCCCTAAAATCGCTATCTTAGCATTGTTTATTAATTCTTTAGAAAGACACAGGGAGAGAATCGAATCGGCGGTCCTGATACGGACAGGTAGCTGATCTACATTTTTCGGTTCTTATTTCGCTCGCCAAATAAAACAAAGGGGAATGACAACGATGAGTGACCAGGCTAACGAAAACATTGAAAGTATGCTTCAGGAAACTCGATCATTTCCGCCGCCAGCCGAGTTTGTGGAACAGGCTAATATTTCGAGCAAAGAACAGTACGAAGAGCTCTGGAACCGGGCCAAAGATGATCCTGCCGGCTTCTGGGGCGATCTGGCACAAGACTTGGAATGGTCTCAGCCTTATGAGAGTGTACTCGAAGGCGAAATGCCCGAAACCAAATGGTTCAAAGGGGGCAAAATCAATGCTTCCGTGAACTGCATCGACCGTCACCTGGACAGTTGGCGCAAGAATAAAGCCGCGATTATCTGGGAAGGCGAACCAGGCGACACCCGCGTGCTGCGTTATCAGGATCTGTACCGTGAAGTCTGTAAATTCGCGAACTGTCTGAAAAAGCTCGGCGTCGAAACAGGCGACCGCGTCACACTCTATATGCCGATGGTTCCGGAACTCGCGATTGCCATGCTGGCCTGTTCCCGCATTGGCGCCACGCATTCGATCATCTTTGGTGGCTTCAGTGCCGACGCCATTGCGGACCGCAACAATGATGCCCAGGCGAAACTGGTCATCACCGCCGATGGGGGCTGGCGACGGGGCAAAAACATTCCACTCAAAGAAGCCGTCGATCAGAGTCTGGAAAAATCTCCCAGTGTGGAAAAAGTCGTCGTTTACAGACGCACGGGCTGCGAAGTCGATATGGTCCCCGATCGCGATTACTGGTGGCACGACCTGATGGAAGATGCTTCATCTGAATGCGATCCGGTCGAGCTCGACAGCGAACACCCGCTGTTCATTCTCTACACTTCCGGCAGTACCGGCAAGCCCAAGGGCGTACAACACTCCACCGGTGGTTACCTGCTGGGAGCCAAAATGACCTCCCACTGGGTCTTCGATCTGAAAGAAGATGACACCTACTGGTGTACCGCAGACATCGGCTGGATCACCGGTCACAGTTACATCGTTTACGGCCCGCTGGCCAACGGTGCCACTACCGTGATGTATGAAGGTGCTCCCAACTGGCCCGATGAAGGCCGCTTCTGGGAAATTGTCGAAAAGTACCAGGTCAACATTTTCTATACCGCACCAACTGCGATTCGCGCCTTCATTAAATGGGGAGATGAGTGGCCGAACAAATACGATCTGTCCAGCCTGCGTCTGTTGGGAACCGTTGGTGAACCGATCAACCCGGAAGCCTGGATGTGGTATCACACCGTCATCGGTCAGGAACGCTGCCCGATCGTTGATACCTGGTGGCAGACCGAAACCGGTGGCATCATGATGAGCCCGCTGCCCGGCGTCACCGCAACCAAACCGGGCAGTTGTACGACTCCTCTGCCTGGCGTCGTTCCTGACATTGTGACGGCAGACGGGGAAAGTCTCGGCGACAACCAGGGCGGTCTGCTTGTGATGCGTCAACCCTGGCCTCACATGCTACGCACCCTGTACGGCGACCACGAACGATTCAAAGAAGTCTATTTCAGCACGATTCCCGGATGTTACCTGGCTGGCGACAGT
>JAGQQP010000638.1 GCA_020426085.1 Planctomycetaceae bacterium
TCTTATTCCGATATTACATTTCAGGATAAAAACCCGGTCAAACGCTGGCTTCAACAGCGGCGCCTCGTCTCAGCAACCCGACTGGGGCAGCAGAATCAGGTACCCGCTGTGGTCTGTGATTATGGTGCTGGCGATGGCGAACTCTGTAAGCAGCTTGCTGAACTCTGGCCCGATACAAAATTCTTCTGTTACGAGCCCACCGACCACTTTCTGGCGGAAGCAAAAGAAAATCTGAAGTCATTGAAGAATGTTGAATTCTTTCAGGATATCAAACAGGTCCCTCAGGGAGAGGTTGATTTGCTGTTTTGTCTGGAAGTCTTCGAGCATCTTCCTGAAAAAGAGACTCACGAAGCACTCCTGACGATCTCGAAGTTAATCAAGGCGGGAGGCGAAGTTGTCATTGGCGTTCCTGTCGAAGTAGGAATTCCTGCGCTCTATAAAGGCATCTTCCGGATGACACGACGCTATGGTGCCTATGATGCAAATCCGAAAAACGTGCTGCTCTCTTTTCTGGGAAGCCCTCCGCAGGATCGTCCTTATAGAGAAATTGTGCCCGGCTTCGGATATCATTTTCCCCATACTGGCTTTGATTATCGCGATTTCTCAAAAACGCTGGCTGGTTATTTTGATCTGAAAAAAGTCTCCACCAGCCCATTCCATGCTCCGGGAGCGTTATTCATGCCGGAAGTCTACTTTTCATTAGAGAAGCCGAATGATGCAGCGGCCTGATACTCTGACGGGGCTCATGCTCAGAATCGTTCTGGTCCTGCTCACGGGAGCAACTGCAACCGCGGCAGAGCCAGCTCCCGAAGAAGACTATCAGATTCTGGAAGGAAAGTGGGTTCGCAGCTTTCACGATGCCAGCCTCGGACCGCTTCGCGTTGAAAATGAGATGAAATCGAATCTCTCGATCATCAATATTTATGACCGAAATCAAAACGTCACCTATTCGCATCGAGTCAAATATCGCCTGCAGCGTGTGGATGATATTAAGCTTTTGATTTACTACGATCTGGAAGTGTTAAAAGGTCCGAAAAAAGGGCTCAAACAGAATACGCTGCAGCCCTGCATCTATCGGCTTCGCGGCGATCAACTGGTCGTCGCGGAAGGCATGGTCGAAGGCGACAACTTTCCTTCCCTGATCATCGTCTGGTGGAAGGTCAATCCTGCCGACCCCGAACCCGGCATTTGAGGGGCGGAACTGCTGAAGCAGAATACTCTGTCAGGTACTGGCTCTCCTGCGCATCCGTTTTTTCGTCTTGTCTGGCAGCAGAGTCACAATGAGCAGGCCCACCAGGAAAAAGGACATTCCCAGGATAAATCCTACAATTCCTTCGTGTCCTTTATCCATCGCGATATAAACACAGCCAGCGATGATCCCGATATATAAAATGGCAAACGCCGAGAATATAACGATTTCCATAATCGAATTGAGCGTAGGATTGGTTTTGTCCAGACGCGGCCCCATAAAAAATCCGGGTGAAATCATCAACAGAAATGTCAGAAAGCTGAAGAGAATAATTTTATGGCCGCGACTCAACTTGACGACAGGTTCAACCTTCCAGTTTCTTTCCCGTTGTTTGTCTGAGAGTTGACAACCTTTGGCATTCTTCAGTTCGACTCTCTCTACTACCGCATTACTGAAATCCGCATTACTTAAATCAGCACCATCTAATTCGGTTTCAATCAGGCTTGCTCCGCTCAAATCTGCTTCGACAAGATTCGCGCCACTCAAGTTGGTCCATTTCAAGTTGGCTAAAAATAATTTTGCCTGACTGAGATTCGCCTCGACCATGACCGCTTCTGACAGATTGGCTTCACTCAGATCGGCATTGCTGAGATCGGTTCCTTTGAGATTTGCTTTGCTTAAATTGCTCCAGCGAAGATCAGCATGACTCAGGTCCAGACCGCTCAGAATCACCTTGCTCAAATCTGCCCAGGTCAGGTCCAGTTGCACCCCGGGATTTTCCTGACGCCATTGCTCCACTGCTGGGGCACCTTTTTTGACAAGCAGAAAATGTTCGCCGTTTCCCATTGGTATTTTCTCCTGATATCGGCCTGTCTGATTACCTGGAACTGGACTCAACGTATGAAATGAACAGGTCGATGATCATGCAGGGTACTGATGTTATGTGAATCTGTATGTCCCTTTATGATGAAAACGGTTCAAATGTGCAACTGCAATAGAAGTCATGCGTCAGGTTTCTAACAGAAAACCCAACCTCCCCCAAACGTCGAATTGGGTAGATGACGGGTGCTCTTTTATTGCTGGAACCCTTCAATCACGGCTGCCAGTCGCCAGCCTGACTGAGCCGCTCGTTTCACAGCGATCGCGCCTGCTGTTCGATAATACGCGGCGGGCAGGTCATTCAGTTTGAGATACTGATTCCGAGGGGAATCGTTCTGCTTCGCAGCGTCCAGGATCAGTTGCGTATAGCCATCCTGCTTTGCCAGAACATGGCTTTCGTCTATCCAGGTGACATAATTCAGATTTTTCTGCGCCTGTTCGCCCAGTTGCTTCAACGCCGGATCGCGGGCCAGTCCGACCGCCTGTCCCACAATTTCAGAGTACTTGAAACTGTTCCCCAGCAGGCCATCCCATTGCGCGTGCAGATTTGATTTCCCGATGCGAATACTGTTGCCCCCTCGATCTCCTTCGGGAAAAGAACCTTTGCTGAACAGGGCAGACGAATGCAGGGGCTGATGGCTGTCTCCCGTCAGATGCATGATCCAGCAGACAGCGATTGCTTTGTCTGCCAGACTGACTGCGGGATCTTTCATTCTGGCAACGTTGTACTCCAGCGCCTGCAGAATATTGAACTGCAGCGGGGCGTCGCCCGGCCTGATCGACTTTGCGGTGTTCACAGGCAGATTCG
>JAGQQP010000639.1 GCA_020426085.1 Planctomycetaceae bacterium
TTCGTTTCCGAAGCGTTCTGACGGGAAAGCGATCCTGTCTTGGCTGACATCTGCACGCTGGCCGTGTATTCTTAACGGATAAGGCTTCCAGTTTTTGATTCAGCTTAGAGGTTTTTCATGCCGTCCCGGTCTTCGCATTTCGCCATCATTGCTGCAGTGGTTCTGTTTCTGGGGGCGCTGGCGTTATTTCTGACACTCAAAGCACCGCCCGGATTGAAGAACGGGCCTGTTGAACAGGAACCCATCAGCTTTGAACGGGCAAATGAACTGCTGAAACTGAAAAATGAAGGCGTGGCTTATCTGGAAAATGAAAAGTACACCGACGCTGATCGTCAACTGGAACAATTGACTGAAGAATTACCCACAGAAGTAATTGGCTTTCGCAATTTAACGATTTGTCGCCTGTTACAACTGACGCCCGAAAAATTAGCGAAACAGCCGGAAGGGGAGCATCTGAAAGAGCAGTCCCTGCAAGCTTTGAGCCGGCTGTTACAGATACCACCCGAGTCTGCAGTTAACTCAATCCTGTCGGCACGTATTTATGCCGCTTTAGGGAAACCGCTCCAGGCACAGGCAGATCTGGTCCATGCCACAGAGCTGAAACCAGAAGATGCTGCTATCTGGTTCGAATTGTCACAGATACAAAAACAGATTCCCGCAGAGAACGAACCATCGCTGGCAAATGAGTCACTGGCCAAAGCATGGGAACTGCAACCGGATAATCTGTTTCTGACTCTGGAGTATCTGCAGGTCACCGCAGAACAACAGTCAGAGCAGGCGAGCGCCGTTTTCGAGAAAGTCAAAACGCTGTCAGCGCCACTGGCGACCAGCGTCAAAGATCACACACGTCTGGATTTAAATCAGCTGGTGGATGATTCGCTGGCAGCGGTCAAGGATCAGAAATGGAATGTAGTTCTCCGCAACGCACGTATTATGCGAAATGTATTGATCGCCGAAGACCTCGTCAAAAGTGATCGCAGGCGCGTGGAACAGAACTCACTGGAGTTTGTGATTCATGATTTTCCCCCCGCGTTCTATGAGGCAGTCGAATGGCCTGACCAGCAGAAGCCACGTACGGTTGAATTTGCCCATGCACGTACGCTGGAATTCAGTCCGGCCATCACATCGGAGATTAAGGATCTGCAGGTAGCCGATTTTGATCTGGATGGAAAACATGATCTGGTTGTGCTGACAGCGAAGCAGGTGATTGTTTATTCTCAAAACGAAGGGGCCTGGCAGCTGGTCACGCAGCAGGAACTGGATGGCGACTTTGCAGAGGTGACACTCGTCGATCTTGACGCTGATGTGCAAACGCTGACGCAGCCGGCGGCGACTGAAAAAGAGCCGACAGAGTTTCCCATTTCGCCGATGCGCGATGCCGACCTGGATCTGGTCGTCAGTGGAAAATCGGGGCTCAGAGTCTTCCAGAATACGGTGTCGAAATCCGGCAACAGGATGCTGGAGCTGAAATCACAGCCGGAAACTCTGGATGCACTTTCTGATTTACTGGCAGTCAACTTCTCCGATCTCGATCATGACGGTGACCTGGATCTGGTAGCGTCGACAGAGAAGGGGATTTCACTCTGGTCGAACCGGGGTGATTTTTCGTTTCGAAATATCAGCGATCAAAGTCAGTTGCCTCCTGCGGATCTGGCTGTCTCTTCGATAGTACGCGTGGACTGGGATCGGGATGTCGATCTCGATCTGATTCTATGCAGCCGATCGTCGAAGCAGGCGGGTTACCTGGAAAATCTGCGACATGGTCGGTTTCGCTGGCGTCCGTTTACTCAAGTGAGTGCGAATGACGTGCCGACGGCGAATCAGTTTGAAGAATGTGTACTGGCGGACTTTGATCGCAATGGTTCCTGGGATCTGATGGGAGTGAGCGAGCCAGGGTTAATGCTGGCTGAGACCAGGCGACCCGAACCGGGCAGTGTGCAGATTGCTTCCGTACAGAAAATCAATGGGACTGAGCCTGTCAATCAGCAGGGGAATGTGCTGCAGGCCGGTGATCTGAATAATGATGGTGTGATGGATGTCATCGCGCGGGGCTCCGACAGACTGCAGTTATTGCTGGGAACCGCGGAACAGAGGAGTGGACAGACGGCGTTTGTGAAGGATCAGGACCTTACATTATCAGGGCCGATTCAAAAGTACCGTCTTGCCGATCTAAATCAGGATGGCAGTCTGGATGTGATTATGGTTGCCAGTGATCAAATTATTTACCAGCAAAACATGGGAAATGACTATCACTGGATCGACGTTTCACTGCGGGCCGAACAGATCAAAGGGGAAGTGAAATCGGCGAGCGGTCGCGTGAATCATTATGGTATCGGTAGTCTATTGGAATTGCGCAGCGGCACCATCTATCAGCCACAGATCGTCGCCGGCCAGTCAACACATTTTGGACTGGGGAACCAGAGCGTTGCAGAAGCGATTCGCGTCTTGTGGACCAATGGAATTCCCGTCAACATCATCAATGCAAAAACGGATCAGCGGATCTACGAAAAGCAGACCCTGATGGGCTCCTGCCCTTACCTGTATACCTGGGATGGGGAAAAGTTTTCGTTTTATACCGATCTGCTCTGGGCGGCTCCCATTGGACTGCAGTTTGCGCAGGGGGTTGTGGCACCCAGTCGTGACTGGGAATTTCTTAAGATTGACGGAGATCGGCTCAAACCGAAGGACGGTTTTTATGAACTGCGAATCACCGAAGAACTCTGGGAAGCAGGCTACTTTGATACGGTCGAACTGATGGCCGTCGATCACCCGGCGGATGTGGAAATCTTCACCAATGAGAAGGTCGGCCTCAGGCCCGGTACACCGCTCGAACTGTATGCCGTGCGGCAGAAGTTCCCGCCGGTGCGGGCTGTG
>JAGQQP010000640.1 GCA_020426085.1 Planctomycetaceae bacterium
AGTCCGGCTGGATTTTTTTTTTTTTTTCTTTCACCAAATCCGGTTTGCCTTCGATGGGCGTGTGCACCGTGTGAAAAGCCATGTTCAGATAAAAGGGACGCGTACCGTCAGCCGACGACTTCAGCAGGCGGATCGCTTCGTCCGTCAATCGATCGGTCAGGTAGTCGTCCTGGTCACTCCGCTCCAGCACACCCGGTACATAGCGGAACTCATTTCCATAATGCTTCGTTCCGGAGAAGGGATAAAAGAACGTCTGCGGTGCACCCCAGAGTGTGCCGCCGATGTTGACTTCAAAGCCGTGACTCTCAGGATAAAAGCCCGCTTCCCCCAGATGCCATTTGCCGACGTGCAGCGTCCGGTAACCGGCCTGGTGCAGGCGTTCGGCGATCGTGGTCTCGTCGTGCGTCAGATTGGGCAGAGACTTGCCTTCGATCAACGGCCGCTTCGTTTTGCGGGTCGACTTGGCCTGCTCGTGCCAGACGGTCATCTTCAGCCGGGCCGGGTTCTTGCCCGTCATCAGCGAGGCTCGTGTCGGACTGCAGACCGGCGACGCTGCATACGCCTGCGTGAACTTCATGCTCTGCCCGGCCAGCCGATCGATGTGCGGCGTCTGATGCAGCGTATTCCCATAACAGGCCAGGTCATGAGCGCCGAGGTCATCGACGATGATGTAAACCACATTCAGCGGTGCTGCGGTCACCAGCTGCGGCACCGATAAAACAGACAGTAGAAGCAGAACAAACCAGAACACTCTCCCGGCGAAGCGCGACATCGGGACTCCTCTGTAGAGATTACTAACGATGATTGATGTTGAAATAGCAGAGATCGAGCCTGTATTCTATGGTATAGATCCCCGGGGATCGAGAGTGAACCCGGTATCCTGGTCTGTTTTCAATGACGAATGATTCATCAACCCGGAAGGAGAACGTCATGCGATATCTGGCTCCCTGTTGCTTCAGTCTGAGTCTGTTTCTGGTTGCCTGTGCGAATGAGAGTTCCACGCCCCCGGTTTCTGGTGAGAAGCAGGTGACGGGTGAAGATGTGAAACAGAAAGTGGAAGAAGCCGTTGAAACCACCAAAGAATTCACAAAGCAGAAGCGCGATGAATATTCCCAACAGATGCATGAGCAACTGGAAAAACTGGATGAAAAAATCGCCGAGCTGGAAACCAGAGGCGCGAAACTCAAAGACGACGCCAAAGTGAAATGGAATGCGCAGCTGGAAGATCTGAAAGCGCAGCGGGAAAAAGTGAGCGAAAAAGCCAAAGAATTCAGCGAGTCCTCCGCCGAAGCCTGGGAAGGCCTGAAGAAAGATCTGGATATCGCCTGGGGCAATCTCAAAGAAGCGTATGACAAAACCGCAGAGGAAGTGAAGGAGTAGCTGGGAAAGGCGTCACGGACTGTTTAAAGTAACCTGATTCCTGCCGTCAATATCAGGAGCAGCGATTTATGAAAAAGTATTTTTACCGCAGAAGCCTTCTCCTGACTCTGCTCCTTCTGCTGGCTGTTCCCACTCTCGGGCAGGCGGGTGATGAGGAACTGTTTCAACTGGCACGGTCGATTCTCAACGATCAGGCCGATCCCGGTGAATGGCCACTCGCTGCTCGACGATCACAGTGTCTGAAAAACCTTGCGGCTTTACATAATGAAAAACAGACCGGAGAACTGTTGCAGCTCTGGTCAAAAGAGAAACAGAGCGGCGCAGAAGGCCGACTGTCTACCTGCTGGAAGCAGGGACTTTACTGGGCAGGCCTCAATTATGCACCGGACTCCGGTCTTACGCTCGCTCGGAAACTGGCCAGCCTGGCGGGGCATACCGAAGTCCCGCCGGAAAAACTGATCACGCAGTTGCTCGCGCAGGAAAAGCAACCCATCTCGAAGCTGGATCAGTCTATGGTAAACCTTCTGCGGTTTGCCGCCCGCTATGATCGGGCGCTCAAGAGCGAAAATTCCCAGGCGGAACTGCAGAAACTGGTGCCGGTCGTGAATGAACTGGTGCCACAGGCTTTATTGCTTCTGGAAAAACGATATCCCCCGGGAGGCTACCATACGATCCATTATCATCCCGTGAAGTATGAAGTGGCTCAATGTGGTCTGGCCATGCTCTCGCTCGTGCCCGCAGAACAGCAGTCTCCCGAATTGCATACTCTCGCAAATCAACTGGATCTACTCTTTGGTCTGGGTTGTGTTTATCGTCAATGGTACGCTGCCTTCGATAAGGGGATTGCGTTGCTGGCAAAAAATGAGGAGCAGGTTGAAGGGCTCGCGCTCCTGGTCTGGCAGTCTGGTTTTCTGGAATACCCTCAAGTGTCATCTTCCGATTCCGTGTTGCTCTCGCCCGACATTCGAAAAACCTCCCCGAAATTATCTCAGTTCGTTTCCAGCGTGAATTCGTTTCTGAGCCAGTTGAGAAATCAGACGTACAAAAAAACTCCTGAGGAGTTCGCCCGTCTGCTTAAGGAACCGGACAGCGAACTCTGGCGGTTTCAGGTTCTGCTCTCTCTGGAAACGGCCCGCTTGCGCGCGGATCATAATCTGTTGCAACTGACGGCGCGCAGTCTGCTGGAACAGAGCGAACGGCTTTACAGCACCAGCCGGGAAGAATACGAGAACAGTCCCAACGATCTCTGCTGTCTCTACTTTTCAGCCTTTTACGCGGCACAACGCCTGAATGACCGGGAACTGCAGGACGATCTGCTGGCGCGGTTGCTTAAGCTGTATCCTCAAATGAACGAGTTCTACACTGACGTTTTGTATGATCAGCAATCAAATAATTTAGACTGGTTTTACCTGTTCAGCGATCGTGCACTCGCTCCCGATTGGCGGCAGAAATTTGAAGCAGTGCTTTTGAAAGACTCCGGTCCTCAGGGTT
>JAGQQP010000641.1 GCA_020426085.1 Planctomycetaceae bacterium
TTATTTTAGGCTGGTACAGCAATTACCGCTTCAATGTCATTTATGAAGCGACCTCCGGGCGGAAAGAACTGCCCGACCTGACTCCCGAGGATGGTTATTTTATCCCGGTTGTGAAATGGGCTGCGACGTGGTTGCTCGTGCATCTACCTGCATATCTCTACCTGGGAGTCGTACTCTATATGATGATTCAAAATGCAGGCGAAGAGGGTGGCCCCGGCTTTCTGCCTCAGGATGTGGTTGACTTCCTGCCTCTGTTTCATCTCGGGGTATTCGTGTTTCTGTATTGTGCGGGACTCTTTTTCTGGCCTATCCTTGCGCTCTGTGTGGCGGTGGGGGGCTTCGAAACCGTTTTTCGTATCGACCTGATGGTTCTCACCATAATCAAGTCGATCAGAGCTTATTTCTTCACCGCGGGAGCAATGTTCCTCACATCGGTGGTTTACTTCTTCACCGTTTTCACGGCATTACAACTGGGAGTGGTGGGGATCATTTTCATGATTGCCGTCATTCTCTATTTTGAAATCGTCGCGCTGCGGATGATTGGCCTGTATTACCATCACTTTAAAAAACAGTTTGCCTGGAACTGGGGATAATCGCCAGATAAAGCGTCCTATTTTTCGTAAACGGTATTCACGACATGATCGAAGGCGGGCCGCATTTGATCAAAAGCGGCTTCGTCGCACAGGCAGATCAGATTGAACTGGACCCGGCCTGTCAGAAGTGTCACACGGTAGCCTTTCTGTTTTCCTCCCAGAAGACTTTTCGTGGTAAAGATCGACTTGCAGGCGTCTCCCATTTTGGTTTTGAGTAATGTGTAATTCCCCAGCTCTTCGTAGTTTGAATAATCGTCTTCAAACTTCCGTTTCATCAGCTGGTGAATGCCCACCACGGGAGGCTCGATTTCATCATCATCGGTACCCGGGTTCATTGCCAGACCGGCGCTTCCCAGAGCAGATCCGGCTAAGTTTCCGCGAATTGATATGGTGATTTCTTCATCGGGGGAGATAAATTTCGCCCAGCTCTGTACGCCCCCCTGGCCTCCGCCGTTCTCAACTTTCCATCCTTCAGGGTACTCTGCCCCGATATCGCCTACTTCGGGCGCGAATTTGGCAAACTTCTGAGGCACTTCAACTTTACTGGCTGCCTGACCGGCATTCACAGAACTGCCCATGGAGTACATAAAGTAACCGAGCCCACCGGTAAACAGCACACCCAGCACGCAGCCGGCTATGAGCAGAGGGAGTGGTAATTTGTTTTCTGCTTTCTGCTTTGTTTTCTCAGTTTTGTTGCTGGCCGCCGGCGTGTTTTTTTTTATGCCCGAATTTCCTTTGCGTTTGCGGGCGCGGCGGACGCGTTCCATGGCAGAATCATCGTAGTCGCCAAAGTCGTCATCAAAATCATCCGGAGCAGGTTTCGACTTCTTTTTTCCGTCAGCTTTCAACACAAATGGGGTTTCGCACGATTTGCATCTCACTTTTTTACCAAGCAGATCGGGACTCTTGAGTTTCAATTTATTCTGGCAATGCGGGCAGGTTACCGTTACTCCGGGCATCGGCTACTTCTCCTGTAAGCGAACACAGACTCTTCTCCTGAAAGTGATTGAGAGAGAGGAATCAGTCTGTAAATAGGAAGATACCGTTTTGCGAAATGATTATCCACTACAAAACGGGCGAATACTAATAGATAGAAATTCACGGGAGGAAATGCAATATCTTCGTGAGATTTCTCACCAGAAATTCATAGTGGAAACAGCAAAATAAACAGACAAACCCGGCACAGTCTGCGCTCTACATCACAACAAAGCCCGTTGATGTGTGTCTGTTTCTGGCGCGACAACACGCAATCAACGGGCTTTGTATTTTTATTACGGGGTGACTCAATCTCAGATTTCTGCAGGGGCACTGGTTCACATGCAGGCTGCTTCCGGGCATAATAAAAAGTATGCTGCTGTCCGATGAATTATGACTGGGTTTTGAGGAGTTCCTGATGTTTGAAAGATTTCCCCTCTGGCTGCTGTGCCTGCTGATCGTGATCGAAACTGGTCAGTTTAGTCTGAATGATGTCTCTGCCGCTGAGTCCCCCTCCTCCTTCGGATTTGCCAGAACAGAAATCACCCCCGAGGTTCCCCTGCGTCTCTCCGGGTATGGGAATCGGGATACCGTCTACGAAAGTATCGATGAGCCCCTCTATGTACGGGCGATGGCGATTCAATCGCCTGAGAAAAAAATCTGTGCTCTCGTCTCCCTCGATTCCATCGGCTTCGCCGGCACTTTCACAGACCGGATCGCCGGTAAAGTGAAGCAGAAATATGGTCTGAACCGCGACCAGATTGTAATCTGCAGCACGCATTCACACACGTCGCCGCAGCCAATGGAGGGACTCTCGAATATCTTCGCAACACCGTTGACCGAAGCCCAGAGAGAAGCCTCACAGAACTACTGGAACAAAGTAGAGCAGCGCATTGTGCAGACGGTCGGCAAAGCCATTAAAGATCTGCAGCCGGGCGCGCTCTCACTGGTAACTGGAAAGGTCGGCTTTGCCCAGAACCGGCGGGTGTTGAAAAACGGCAAGTGGACCGGGTTCGGCGTCAATCCCGAGGGGCCTGTCGATCACAGTCTGCCGGTGCTCAAAGTGACCGATGCGACCGGCAAACTGCGGGGGCTGGTCTTTAATTACGCCTGCCACTGCACAACGTTTGGCAGCGACTACAACTGTCTGAACGGCGACTGGGCCGGTTATGCGTCGAAGTACATCGAGGAGCAGTACGGCGATATCGTCGCCGTCTGCACAATCGGCTGTGGTGCGGATCAGAACCCGATTCGCGGCAATAAAGAGGTCGCGAAAGATCTGGCGATCGGACATGGCCGC
>JAGQQP010000642.1 GCA_020426085.1 Planctomycetaceae bacterium
CCGCACAGGATTCGAGTGAGCGGATGTATTTCAAGGAGTATCCCGGCAAACTGCGAGGCACCGATATGCTCGGCAAGCGATTGGGGCTCGAACTGGATATCTTAAAGTTCCTGGATAAACACCTGAAAAAGCTGTCTGGTGAGTGGTCTGATCGTCGTCCCCGCTATGATCGGGAAGAGTAATACTCCAGAGCAGTCATTTTTCAGGCGAATGCTGTCAGGCTGCTCTTTTTTGCGGAGTGTCATCCTGAATGGTGCTTCCGCAGACGGACAGAGAATTGATATTAATCCTGTCTGACAGCATTGCGATTTCGGATTTGATCTCTTCGATTTCGCGTTCTTTTTCCTGCAGCAGCGATTCCAGACGCGTGATCCGTTTTTCCGGATTTCGTTGCAGGAGTCGATTGATGACATCCAGCATGAGGAGTGCCCGGTAGAGTTTCATTACCAGACTCTTTAAGCGGAACATCCGGGCCGATCTCAGAAGTCCGGCCATGCGGAAGGCCCGCAGGAAGGCAACCATAGGCAGGCAGATGACAGCCAGGTCGATCCAGTGTTTGCGGCAGTATTCAACACGTTTCTGTTCAATTGAGATCATGACGATGAACTCAAGCGTGAAAGCAAACCAGATCAGGCCGGTTGCCAGAGCAGTGATATCTGCCAGCAGGGGGCTGGCTTCAATCTGTTTCTGCCAGTAATGTTCGACAGCAAACAGTGGTAGTACCAGCAGAGCCATGATCAGCATCGGGACAGAGAAGGATTTTCTCACCCGTTCCAGGAATGCCTGATTCACTTCCCGCCAGGCCAGAATGGGGAACCAGATTGCCCGTCCCGTCATTTGATCTCTTGCGCAAATTCGGAGCGGTGGGACCAGGCAGTAGAGAAGATTAAATTTCCAGCGTGGACTTCCCAGAGCAATATGTGTCACAGCTTCAGCAACAAAGCAGGGGTAGAGCAGGAACAGGCACCAGTTGCAGATATCCAGCGCAATTCCTGCTGACTCGAGATTGAAAAGATGCAATGTGCCAGCGAAAAACACGAGAAATAGAACGGAGCAGCAGAACATCGGGGCTGCAGCAAACTGGTCTACTTTTTTGGTGTACCGATTCATGATTTTCATCACTGCCAGTGGAGAAGGGGCAAAACGTATTCGAAGGAAAGCGTCTGTTGAGGCGAGGGTTTATATTGGATATCGGCAGGATGGTCTATTCAGAATAATCCGACCAGACTGCCAGAGGTGAATTCGAAAAAATCAAAATGACGACATGCCGAGAGTGTCAGAGCCTCTATAAACACTGTCTGAATTTAACTGATCGCTACAGACCGACCGAAAAGATTCGCTGTTTTACTGACAATGACATCTCATGAGACAGGTTTGTAGAAATGATGTCGTAATTATTACAAAAGACAGTGCTGTGTGTTGCGTAAATGATTCTTTGTGTTGGTTGTGGAATGTTGATAATATGCTGTATGGTAATTGTTTATAGTGAATTTCATTGTCTGGTTTTTTCGGTTTGGCACAGCGAGTGCATTAGTGGGTTATTACCACAATGTGGTTTAAATGATAACAGTACTCGACTTTTACAAATGTGGAGAAATCTCAATGAAACGTTTAATTACAGCTTTTGCTTTTTGTGCTGCAGCCGTTGTGATGCTGTCCAGCGACACTCAGGCCGCAGAAATTCAGACTGCTTATCAACCTCGTCCCGGTGGAGTGATTGATGTGATTACCTCACCATTTCGTGCGTTGACGCAACCGGTCAGTTATCGGACAGCACAGCAGACTTATCGTCCCTATTACGGTCAGGCCTCATACGGCAGTACGAACTGTGTGAATGGTGTCTGTTACCCTACCAGCAATTACGCCAGTCCCTGTGCTTCAGGTAACTGCGGATCCGGGATGGCATGTCCTGGTGGTAACTGTGGGACTGGTTACGGTGCGGCAAATTGTCCTGGTGGAAACTGTAACTTAACTCAGTACCGGTACCCTACCCAGAATTACATCAGCTATCCTGGGGCAGGTTGGAACAATGTGCAACAGTATCCAACTTACCGACCGGTTTCGCAGCCTGTCTATCGGACTTCTGTACCGGCATCTACTAATTCTATCCGAAATGATCCATTTTTCCCTTAAGCGTGGAATGTAAATTCACTCGAAAACTGGTTCAAAACTACAGGATAAAAAATGTGGTTAGGTAAACTCTGAGCTGCTGGAACGTTCCAGCAGCTCAGTTTTCATTTTTGGGAAATTGTTCTGGGTAAAGTTGTTTTTCCTGTTAAACTATCTGAAGCTGTCAGTTAATTTATGTATAAACTGAGTATTGATTGAATAAAGTGCAAAACGAACTTTCTCTCGGTCATAGCTTCAAGTTTTTACTGATTTTAAAGTTCTTGAAAAAAAAAAAAAAAAGAATGATCAAAACCACTGATGAAAAAGAAATGCTTACCTGGGTCATTTATCCTCCGGATTTTGATTCTACCAAATCGTATCCAACCCTTTTATACTGTCAGGGAGGACCACAATCAGCTGTGAGTCAGTTTTTCTCTTACCGTTGGAACTTCCAGTTAATGGCAGCCAATGGGTATATCGTCGTAGCGCCTAACCGTCGTGGATTACCTTCTTTCGGACGTCGCTGGAATGATCAGATCAGCGAAGATTGGGGTGGTCAGGCGATGAAGGATTATTTCAGTGCGATTGATGAAGTTGCGAAGGAAGATTTTGTGGATAACGACCGTCTGGGTGCTGTCGGAGCCAGTTTTGGTGGATATTCCGTTTACTGGCTGGCTGGAAACCACGAAAAACGCTTTAAAGCTTTTATTTCTCATTGTGGTCTTTTTAATATGGAG
>JAGQQP010000643.1 GCA_020426085.1 Planctomycetaceae bacterium
GAAGCCGTAATGCGGGGTAGCGATCCTCTTCAGTCTGCTGAACGGTAGTTTCAGATTCTACCATCCGAGGAGGGAGTAATTGTGCTTCTTCAGAACCAGTCGTATTTGACATCGCAGGGATGGGAGGCGGACTCGTTTTTCGGGGAAGTGGCACCTGAACCTCAGCTTTACACTGAGGACACTTACTGACCTTACCTGCATTTGCAGGCTTTGCCTGTATCGAGACATTACATTGCGGACACTTAAATTCAATCATACTGTGTTTCTTTCATTCAACGAAGTGCCTGCTTCTGTTTCATTCAAGGTACCGATTCATTTTCCGGAAATCAACCTGTTTATAGCCAGGTTTCAAAGTCACTATGAATGAATATTCGAGTTGGGCAACGAGACAGGAGAGATCCTGCAGTCGCGTTTTATTTTCCGTTCAATCATTCTGGTATGAGCAAAAAAAACGCATTACTGTGAATCGACAGCAATGCGTTTACTTCAGAAAAACTGATTTTCACTCTTCAGATCAGATTTGCATGCGATCTGAAATCGACTTACTCAGGCACAACGGGTGAAACAAAGTCAGCTGGTTTGAAAGTGAGTACGGAACAGTTGACTTTTTCCAGCATGCGTTCCGCGGTGTTGCCGATGAAGAAACCGCTGAGACCTGACCGGGCCAGGGTTCCCATGGCGAGCAGATTGACTTTTGTTTCAGCGATGTAAGCCGGGATGGCAACTTCAGGAGACCCTTCCAGCACATGTACCTGCACACCATAGGTGAGTGTGCGGAAGTCGGTCTGAGCCAGTTGCTCATTCAACTCATTCCGGACTTCTTCCAGAATATCTTCAGAGCATTTTTTGAGTGTGTCGTCACTCACTCCGAGCCCTTTCAGGCGTTGATCCAGTTTCGTATCAATCGCATGGACCAGATGAATCTTCATGTCGGCCACCTGAGCCGCATTAACGATGAAGTTCAGAATATCAGTACTGACTTCACTCATATCGCTGGCAACAACGACATCGGGAACATCCGGTTCTTCATCAACCTTCACGGCATAAACCGGACAGGGGCACTGACGGAACAGATTCATGACCGTACCGCCAAACAGGCGACCGGAAAATCCATGGGGACGCGTTCCCACCATGACCAGGTCATGCTTGTTTTTAATGACCTCCAGAATAATTTCGCGCCAGGGTGGCCCCAGGGCAACCTGCGAAGAACTGTCGACCCCCTGCTCTTTCGCCTGGTCAATCAGAGTCTGCATGACGGCATGTGCTTCGTCTGTTACATTCTTATGCAGATGGTTTTTATCTTCTTCAAGCAGATGTTTTGTATGAGCTGACAAATCGATGGCAGCAAAAAAGAGCAGTTTCGCATTAAACCTGCTGGCGGCCCAGATCGCACGTTCAACCGCTTCTGCAGTCTGTTCGTTCAGATCGGAAGCGACAAGCCGATCTGCATGGGTCAGATCGACACCGACCAGGATGGAATTGAGTGTTTGCATGGGATGATCTCTTGTTGAATGCGAAGCGTAAATCGGTTCTTGTGATTCTATTATGACAAAAGTGAGATGCTGTTCCTAGCCTGATATTCGGGATTCTCAAGGCGGGACAATCAGGTCTCCGTGAGCAATCAGCCTGCCGCTTCCGGATGGAAACAAGTTGGCCTGTCGGGAACACACACACCGAGATTTGATTCTGAGAGTTGTGTTAT
This sequence comes from Planctomycetaceae bacterium, assembly GCA_020426085.1. GTDB lineage: Bacteria > Planctomycetota > Planctomycetia > Planctomycetales > Planctomycetaceae > Gimesia. The sequence continues at coordinate 1,703 of JAGQQP010000643.1, forward strand.
ACAGAGAATGATCCCGGATTTGCAATCCCTGCCGATATGAGTTCGCTGTCGCAGCCGGTTATTGCTTCGGCTTTTGCATGAGCACGATAAACTCATGTACTTTATTGACACGAAAAACGGAGGGATATCCGAGGGGCCTGAGATTATTATATTCAGCCTGGCGATTCCAGATGATCAGATCATCGTAGAGGAAGCCGATCTCCTGCAGACGGGAGGCCAGATCACTGTGAAACGGGAAAAACCGGCTCCGTTTGCGCAGATCCATGACAATCGCACAGCAGTAGGCCCCCGGTTTCAATGCGGCCAGAACCTGGGAAAAAACGCGGTCCAATTCATCCAGAAACGCATTGTAATCTTCGATCACCCCCAGATCCTGATCGTGGTTTCCGTAGTGACGGACTTCCTTATGATCGGCCGAACGACGCTGATTCAAAACATTCCAGTAGGGAGGTGAAGTAATACAGAGGTCCACACTGCCCGGCGTGACGTATTCCGCAAGATTTAAAGCGGAACCATGATGAATACGGGACTGCGTCCCCTGCGCCTGATCAGTGTCTGTCTCGTCTCTGGTTTCCGTGAGTTCCGCCAGTCGCCGGCTGGCGATCTTTGCATATTCTGCGGAGAGTTCCACACCGATGCCCGTTTTCCCCATCTTTTCCGCCGTGATCACGGTGCTGCCCGAACCGGCAAACGGATCGAGAATGACCTGGCCATCCAGGGGGAGGAAGGTTTCGATCAGACGTTCGACCAGCATTTCGGGAAAGATGGCGGGATGTTTGAGTCGGCCTTCCTCGGTTGATTTGCGGATGTCGCTCCAGACGCTGATCGAATTCTGAATCCAGCGTTTGCCGTCCAGCTCATTGTAAGGAGGCGGCAGCGTCCTGGTGCGTTTCTTTTTGGCTGGTTTCGGATCAGAAGTCGACACGCGAGCAAAGCCTCCTGCTGAAGAACGGGTCACTCAGTCATCTCTACTGCCTACAGGGTACCCGGTTTAGAGACTTTGTAAATAGGCATTCAGGTCGGCCAGGTCCTGGGGCTGCAGATCCTTGAGCAATCCTGTCGGCATCAGTGATGTACTTTTCTTGTTCTCAAAATCGATTTCATCCGCTTCAATGCGGGTGGTCTGATTATTC
>JAGQQP010000644.1 GCA_020426085.1 Planctomycetaceae bacterium
ACGACTTCCTTGATGAATGGACCCAGTGTGGAAAACATCTTCAGGATGAAGTCGCCAATTACCTGAAAGGTCACTTTCTCGGAGAAGAACTGAGGGACTGGGATATTTCGCGACCGAAACCGTACTTCGGATTTGAAATCCCGGACAGTCCGGGCAATTACTGGTACGTCTGGTTCGATGCCCCGATCGGCTACATGGCATCGACCAAGCAGTGGTGCGACCGGCACGGCGAAGACTTCGACGACTGGTGGCGCAGCGAAAAGACCGAGATCCATCACTTCATTGGCAAGGACATTACCTATTTCCATACGCTCTTTTGGCCCGGCATGCTCAAGACAGCCGGGTTCAATCTGCCCGAGAAGGTGCATATTCACGGCTTCTTGAACGTCGGAGGCGAGAAGATGTCCAAGAGCAAAGGCACCTTCGTGAAAGCAGCCAAGTACCTGGAGCATTTGGAACCCTCCTACCTGCGCTACTACTACGCCTCGAAACTCGGCTCGCGGTTGGATGACATCGACCTGAACCTCGATGAATTCGTGAACAAGATCAACGCCGACCTCGTGGGCAAGGTCGTTAACTTGGCGAGTCGTACCGCTCGCTTCATTAGCGAAGTGGGGCTCTCGGCGGAGTATCCGGACGATGGCGGGCTGTTCGAGTCCGGCGCCCGGGCCGGTGAAGAGATCGCCGCCGCCTACGAAGCGTGTGAATACAACAAGGCCATGAGATTGATCATGGAGTTGGCCGATCGGGCCAATCCCTTCGTAGAGAATGCCGAGCCTTGGAAGCTCAAGGGAGAACTGGAACGAGCCCAAGAGTTGCAGGACATTTGCACCGTAGCATTGAATTTGTATCGGCAAATCGTCGTCTATTTGGCGCCAGTCTTGCCGAAACTCGCTCAACAAACGGGCGAGTTGTTAAACGATCCGATAACGAGCTGGGACCAATCGCAAACTCCCTTGATTGGCAAAGGCATTGCGAAATTCGAACGGCTCATGAACCGCATTGAACGAAAGAATATCGACGCCATGATTGAAGAAAGCAAAGAAGAAGCTGCGGAATCTGCCGCCGAATCGGCACCGACCTCAGCCTTCGCCGACAGCGATCAGCCACTCAAAGACGAACCTCTGGCCGAAGAGTGCACGATTGAAGACTTCGTCAAAGTCGACCTGCGTGTGGCCCGCGTGCTTTCGGCTGAAGAAGTCCCGGAAGCACGTAAGCTCCTGAAACTGACGCTGAGCCTCGGGGGCGATGTGCAGAAGACCGTCTTCGCCGGCATCAAGGCAGCTTACAAGCCCGAAGAGCTCGTGGGCCGGTTAGTGGTGATGGTCGCTAACCTGAAGCCGCGGCAAATGAAGTTTGGCCTGAGTGAAGGCATGGTTACCGCTGCCGGCCCCGGTGGAGCCGAAGTGTTCGTGCTCGGCGTCGATGAAGGTGCCTTGCCGGGGCAGCGCGTCCATTAGGATTTTGCTGAATCGAGCAAATCAATGGTGCTATGTCGCTTGCTGAGTGCAGCGACATAGCACCATTTTCGCTGCGCGGGCCTGGCGGCCGAAGCCAACGCTCTGCAAACCCTTCGCCCTCGCGAACTCTCTCCATGGCCGCCGATGCACTCGTCGCCTCCGCTCTGACAGGCCGAGCTACTGCTCAACGAGACCATGCCCTAAGTGCTGACCTGAAGCACATTTGCAGTTATTTCATTCAAGTATTCGCAGATTTCGTGTAAGGTTTCGGCATGGGTGGCGGAATCCTCTTCCATGGACAAGCTTTGCATGCCGAAACTGCCGAAAGATCGACCGCCGCAAACTCGGCCAAGTTTGCTGATTCGCTTGCGGAATGCCGATGACGCCGACGCTTGGGACCAGTTTGTCGAGCTGTACGCACCGTTGCTCTACGGGTTCTTTCGCAGTCGAGGCCTGCAAGACGCCGACGCTGCCGATGTGACGCAAGACGTATTTCATGGCGTCTCCTTCGGGGTCGAGCGGTTCCATTACGATCCGCAACGCGGCACATTTCGCAGTTGGCTGTATGCCATTGCTCGTAACAAGCTCAACGACTTCCTCGCCGCTCGCCAGCGACAGACGGAAGCGCGGGGCGACTCGACAGCGCTCGAACTGCTGCACGAGTTGCCGGCGGCGGACATCGACGCCGAGCGCTGGGAGCGAGAATACAACGAACGCGTCTTCGCCTGGGCGGCTGAGTGCGTTCAACGGCAAGTCGACGAGAACACATGGCAAGCCTTCTGGCGGGCTGCTGTACTCGGAGAGAGCGGCCAAGCCGTCGCCGACGCTCTGCAAATGAGCGTCGGTGCGGTCTACGTCGCAAAGAGTCGGGTAATCAAGCGATTGAAACTCAAGGTCGAAGAGATCGAAGGAGAAACGACATGATCAAAGCCAACACAGGACTCATCAAAAAGAGAGGGACTAGGCCCTGCCCCTCGGACGAGACCTTGGCCGTGCTCTTGGACGATCGCTGCTCCGATGCGCAGCAAGCGGAGTTGATCTCCCACTTGGACGATTGCGAGTCGTGCCGCCAGCGAATCGAGAATGCCGCTGGAGACATTGTCGTTTGGAGCGTTGCCCACGATAGCCTGCAAGCCGAGAAGGTTGGCGGCCCGGGCCTTGATCGGGTGACCACCGCTTTGAAGTCGATCGGACATTCAACCCATGGTGAACGAAAACCTACCGCCGACGCGAAAATCGACTTTCTCCAGCCGTGCGACAAGCCAGATCGGATCGGTCAGCTCGATGGCTACGAGATCTGCTCGCTCACGGGTCGCGGTGGCATGGGATTCGTTTTTAAAGCCTTCGATCCGAAACT
>JAGQQP010000645.1 GCA_020426085.1 Planctomycetaceae bacterium
CATTTCCAGGCCGACTGTCGTCAAACTGTCCGCGATACACGAGTTTCTGCTCCTGATCGAACAGGAAGAAATCGGGAGTGCAGGCCGCTTTATAAGCTTTGGCCACTTCCTGTGTTCCATCATAAAGGTAGGGGAAGTGATATCCGGCGGATTTGGCTTCCTCGACCATCTTCTCCGGGCTGTCAGCGGGATGCGAGGACACATCGTTGGAACTGATGCCGACCACACCCAGACCTTTTTCCATGTATTCATCAGCAAAGGCAGCCAGCACTTCGCGCAGATGAATCACAAACGGGCAATGATTGCACATGAAAATGACCAGCAGACCTTTGGAGTCACTGAAGTCGCTGAGAGAAACGGTTGAACCGTCGACATTCTTCAATGAAAATTCGGGAGCCTGTGTTCCCAGTGGAAGCATTGTAGATGCGGTTTTTACCATGATGTGATCTCCTTTTTCGAATAACCAGTCAAACAGAGATTAGGACTGGTTTGAAGTTTTTAATGCGAATTTTTCAATCAGTGGCCCGACCACCTGTCGGGGCACGAAGTCTTTGAGTTTTTCTTCTGCGACATCTCCGCCCAGTTGTGCGATCTGCTTGATCAGTGAGCTGGAGATATGCGTGTATTTTTCACTGGCCATCAGGAAGACGGTTTCGATCTGTGAAGCCAGGGTCCGGTTCGCCAGTGACATGGTGAATTCGGCTTCCACGTCGGTCAATGTACGCAGCCCGCGTAACATGACGCCGCCACCACATTCCTGCACGAAATTGACGGCCAGCCCCTGAAAGCATTTGACTTCCACATTGGGAAACCTGGTTAACAGACCCTGCAGCATCTGCTGTCTTTCTTCGGGCGAAAACAGGGGGCGTTTATCCGGGTTGATCCCGATGCCGACCGTGATTTTCGAATATATCACGGCACCCCGTTCCACAATATCAAGATGCCCCAGCGTTGGGGGATCGAAACTGCCTACATAAACAGCATGATGCGGATTGAGCGTCTGCGACACGAAACTGCCTTTCCAGGAAAAATAACTGTGAACCACTTAATATTATTGTAGCTGTAAACAGGATTGATCCAAACGGACAGCATCCAATTTCTGAGACGAATCGTAAGATTTGAAGATGAAGTGTGCTCGGAATTGCAAATCGCAGTGACAGCCATTGTAATAAAGAGAGTGAAAATGAATCAGAGAACTCAGGTAATTCAAGTAAGCCTGATGTAACACGCTTCCTGATCTGAGTTGTAAATTGACCTGTTGACCAGAATCCTGCTACTGGAGTTTCCTGCAATGAAATATTCTTCTCTCCGCGGCACTGTCCTGCTGACCACAATCATGTTGTCACTGTTGACGTTGAGCAGTCCGCTGTCCGCGGCACCACAAAAACTGTCTGATGTTTCGACGTTACTCAAAACACCGGTCAGCAAAGATAATCAGCAACAGGTTCTGGACTACTTCAAGAAGCGATATCAGAAAGAAAAAGATTTAACCAAAGGCAATCATAAAGCTCTGATCGAAAAGACCGACGACGGCGGCGGTTATGCGGGCTGGTTTTTGAAAGCAAAACCGGGTGACGAAGTCATCATTTTCGCAGAGAAAGATCGTCAATGGCCGATGGTCGAACTGGGAGACTCCGGTTATTTCGCCCGTGTTGAAAAGTTCCCCAATTTTTCTTCTGCCCACTACCAGTTCGGCGTCAACGGCAAACGGCTGGAGACAAGTCGCTCCAACCGATTCGGTTTTGAAAGCTATGAATGGGCTCCCGAGAGCCTCAAACAGGCTGGAGTTCCCCAGGGAAAACTCACACAGATGCCTGCTTTCAAAAGTACAAAGATGTATCCAGGCACCGTTCGTGACTGGTGGGTCTACGTGCCGGCCCAGTATTCCAAAACGGGTCCTCCGGCAAAGTTGATTGTCTTCACTGATGGCAGAGGGTACTGTCAAGGTGACGGCAACGCCACGATCGTTCTGGACAATCTGATCCATGCAAAGAAGATTCCGGTCTCGATTGCCGTCTTCATCAATCCGGGTGTGCTCCCCGCAAACGAAAAGCGGAAATCAGAAATTCGTAATCGCAGTAATGAGTACGATACCTGCACCGCACAGTATGCGACATTCCTGGATGAGGAGATGCTCCCCATCGTCCGCGGGCAATACCGCATCTCAGAAAAACCGGAAGACCATGTGATCTGTGGCGCATCTTCTGGCGGAAGTTGTGCGTTTAGTGCCGCCTGGCATCGAACGGACCTGTTTCAGAAGGTGATTTCCTTTGTCGGCAGTTTCTGTGATTTCCGGGGAATTAATGATTATCCCTCCCGTCAGAAGAACACGATCCCCCTCGATCAGTTTGGCCCCTGGAAAACGGCCCACGACTATCCCGGGCTGATTCGCAAAGAGTATCCCCCCAAACCACTTAAGGTCTTTTTGCAGGATGGCGACAATGATTTAGACAATACGCTGGGTAACTGGTTTCTGAATAACGAACGGATGGCAGCCGCCCTGGCGTACAGCGGATACGACTACTGGTTTGTCACCGGGCATGGAATTCACAGCAGTCGCCACGGGAAAGCAGTCTTACCAGAAGCCCTGGTCTGGATCTGGAATTCCGACCAGAAGTAAAAGCGGACCGCCCGCTTTCTCAGGAGGTTATTTCACGCGAATCGAAATATTCGTTGAGAATTGTATTTGACGAACGGGAAGCGGGCGGATAAATTTACATCATTAAGAATTCAGTGGGACAAAGATGGAAATTGTACTCTCAAGTGAGAGGAACCTTGAGTCAACGATTTGTTTTTAAATTTTCAGCTTAGAG
>JAGQQP010000646.1 GCA_020426085.1 Planctomycetaceae bacterium
TGTCCTCCGGGAGTTTGAGGTTTTCGAAATGAAACCTGATCGGGGCAGCGGTGATTAAAGTGGGGGCGAGATATGTGAACCGCGGTTTGTTTAATTGCGGCGGGAGTTCTTTAAATTCATATGAAACCCCAATTTTGCCTGCACTTTCCAGCGTCGTATGTGAAGCACCGTTTAACCAGTACTTCTGACCATCCGGATTTTCCAGGAAAGCCCGGTTGTGATAGATCCAGGTGCGGTGGGACTCAAACGCCGGGCCACCATAATCGTAGCTCAGAGCAATCCTTATATTGAGCGTCTGACTGGCTGGAAGTTTTGACTGTTCGACATCGACGAGTTCAACGGACACATTTCCCCGACGTCGAATGGCCCCCTCTGACTGGTATAGATTATCAAACGTGATAGGCAATGTTTCCGCGGCGAGTTCCATTTGCAGTGCACCCTGGATATCGAACGTCAAATTCTTCTGCTCACTGTTAAGAATCCACGTCATCGTGAAATTGACATTCTTCCCCCCTTCCCCCAGAGGGAGTTCCAGTTTGGCCTGAGGTGTGAAAGGAGAGAGCTGGTTTGACTGACTGGTACGGCATTGGATCTCTTTGGCAGCGTAGCTGAGAAATAGAGGTCGCAGGCGGGGTTCGACTTCGACTCGAAATTTGACAGACAGCAAATTTCCGGAACTTCCTCTCAGAGGACGGCTCTTGAGATCGAGCACAGTAATTCTGAAGGGACCATCATAATAAACCCGCTGATCGATAAAGGGGCTGGTGGAATCCGGTTCAGATCGCAGCTGGAACTGCAGCGAATCATTGGAGCCATTAATCTGGTAAGTTAAAGACTGTTCTTGATTCAACTCATCAATGGCCTGCCAGAAGGGAGTCTTATCAAATTTAACCTGGATTTTTTTATTGAGAATGTCTTCGCTGATTTTGTGCAGGTCCAGCTGATTCCCGGACTGTGTGGAAATTTGCTGCAGGGTCGTTTTGAGGGGGTAGCTGCCTTTGAGAGTAATCAATGAAGAGTGTAGTGAATCCAGGGCCGCCTGTTTTTCAATCTGGAGTTTCACCCGCCGAATCGCTTCCCGTACTGATGCAGTTGCCGCCAGTTCAGGGGGAGGCAGCAGAGAGAGTACGGGTTTTCCCAGGTCGATCAGTTTGCTTTCCGCCTGCTCTCTGACCTGGCGCTGGTTGTCGTCGAGTTGCGTGATGAGTTGATCCACCTGATGTTTCAGGTCCCCCTGTTTCTGAACCGGATTCGGATCAACTGCGGAGACTTGCAGATGACTGTGCGTAAGAGCCAGTAGCGCGATTGCTGTAAGTTGTAAGAGTCGTTTCAAAATTTGATCCCGCTCAGATCCCATTGAATTCATGGAAAATAAAAAACCTGTCTATTCCATTGTAACTGTTCAATGTGACAGGAAAATACCCTGGTATCTCGCTTCACCGATTTAATCTAATGATTATAACCGTTATGTTTGCTGTTACCCTACTTCGGGATCGGAGTCTGTCTCTGTTTTCAGGAGCCGGACTCTGAATCGGCGGTTAGACTATCTATAGAGACAAACTTCTCTCAAAACCAGAGATCCCGCCATACGATTTGAGGTCGTCCCGATGCTGTCCTGCCTGCGTCTGATTCCACTCTCTCTGCTGGGAGCCGGTCTGTTCTGGCTAACCTTAGAACCTGCCTGCGCAAAACCACCTTCACTGATTGAGATGAAAACCGATAATACGGTGTTCGTAGGAAAGTCGATTGCACATAACGATGATATCTGCTGGATGATGGATCAGTCGGGGATGCTATCGGAAGTCTCATTAAAGAAAGTCAAATCCTTTCGTCGAGTTGCCTCCGAATTTCAAAAGCTTCCCTTGAACAAGATGAAGTTGCAGCTGCAGAATGAATTCGGCCCGTTGTACGAAATTATTGCGACGCGACACTACCTGATTTGTGCCCCGCGGGGGAAAGCCAAAGCGTATGGGGGTGTGTTCGAAGATCTTTATGAATCGTTCTCGCACTATTTTTCCCTGCGTGGCTATCAGGTTAAGGCACCTGAATTTTTGATGGTCGCCGTCATTTTTCCCGACCAGGCACAATTCTTTGACTATTGTAAAAAAGATGGTGTGCGTGCCGGCCAGGGTTTGCTGGGGTACTATCATCCGCATACCAATCGGACTGCTCTCTTCGATCAGGGAGCAGCGACTGCGCTACATGATACTGATTCGATTCAGTATGAGACACCGTTGAGCTATGCACGGGTTTCCGCGGATGGTAAGAGCATGGCAGAAGCGTTGCGGGATACAATGATTCACGAAGCCACTCACCAGGTTGCCTTTAATACCGGACTGCATACCCGGATCGGCGAAAATCCACGCTGGGTCGTTGAGGGGCTGGCAACCACATTTGAATCTGATGAGCTGCGGACACATACGGGAGGCAGCGCCAATTCTCTCTCTCGAATCAATCGAGATCGCTTGATCTGGTTTGTGAATTATTCCCGTACACGTCGAGAGAATGGATCACTACGGGCATTCATTCGCGATGATTCAAAGTTTCGCTCTTCGACTCTGGATGCCTATGCGGAAGCCTGGGCTCTCACGTTTTTTCTGGTAGAGACTCAGCCGGCCCGTTATGCACGCTATCTGAAATCGATTTCGGAACGTGATCCTCTACAGGAATATTCTGCCGATGCCCGAGAGCAGGACTTCAAGAAAGCGTTTAAAACGAATATTCAAACGCTGGAAGTAGACTATCTGCGTTTTGTGGAACAGTTGACGGCAGAACTGGTCAAACAGAATTAAGCTGCCCGCGCCGTAGCT
>JAGQQP010000647.1 GCA_020426085.1 Planctomycetaceae bacterium
TTACGGGGGATATGGGGGCGGCTGTTATAGTTCGTTCCGCCGCTGGTAAAGAGTTCAATGGGGTCACCAATATAGAGCCCCTGAAGTTTTATCACGGTAAAAACCGAAGTACCAAATGTCAGGTCCAATCACTTTTTGGACCTGACATTTTTATTGTTTTAACATTACGTTCTCATTACTAAATTCAGCGAACAGTACCATGCCCGTCTCTACTGAAATACAGGTTCGTGTTGCCCATGCGGATGTGATGATGGATATGGCATTCCCTTACTCGCTGAAATACTGGCAGCGGGGCGAGAAGGAATCCGATCCCTGGCTGCAGCGGACGGGCGACTCGGGTGCCATCTTTCTTGAAGAAAAACAATCCGTCGTCATCGAAGGGGACTGCCTGCATAAAGTCTCAGCTCCGGAAGGGGGAAAAATTATTGTCTGCGGCAATCTGTACTCTACCCTGGATGTGAACGGCTTCTCAGAAATCATTATTACCGGTGATGTCAGGCCGGACGGTTATATCAGAGCAGATGACTTCTGCCATACGTTTATTGGAGGCCGCCTCGAAGGCACGCTGCAGTCAGCCGGTTCGACCAAAGCCTGGATCGAGTCTGATTTATCAGGTGTATTGAAATCCGGATACCCTTCCGCACGCATCCACGTCGGTGGTGATTACACCGGGCATATCATCCCCCATGAATCAGCGAGTCTGCTCTCACTAAACGTCGCCGGTTTCGCTGCGAATGAATCACTCCGCAAAATGATGGACTTCTACTACACTCAGTTCGATGCCTCTATCGCCGTCAGCGATGTCCCGCCAGGTCTGTACCCATTGGAGGACTCTCATCGAAGAAACGAACGTGGGAATAGCTATACCCGCTGGTCGATTCAACAACAGCGAGAACAATCATAAACCGGCTTGACCATTTCTTTTGTACTTTTTCATGAACCTGTTTGCGTGAAAGTACGTTTAAGAAGATAGATAATGTTTTCGTGTCGGCATCTAACAATTAGACTCTGACAGAATAAAAACGAGTTCCCTCAACGAGGAGAGGGCCATGAAAACCCTGTACCTGATCCAGTCACTCACACTCGTGTTTTTTATCGCCGCAAATGCTTCTGCGCTCCGCCTCTCATTTCTGTTGAAACGGGAAGGATTGTGGAAGCCGGTAAAGGCCTTTGGTGTGACGGTTTCCAACTGGAGCTATCATGAAAGTATCCAGAATTTTCGCAAGCAATCTCAGCTGATCGATCCGGAGATCAGAAACAAGATCAACTTCTATCGCATCACTACAGGAGTCTGCTTTGCCATCTGTTTTATATTACTGATTTGTACATTAAACTGGGCCCCAATGAAATAACATCAGGCGGGTAACAAGCACGTGAATTGATTTCTAAACAAATCTCATTCACAGTGAGAGGAATAAATGGAAACCTCGGAGCAAATAGAATCGATCGCCGTCCTGACTCTGGTAACAGCAAATATATTTTTCCTGCTCCTCTATCAGCCTCTCAAACAGGCTGATTTGTGGGAACCGACAAAAGCATTGGGCATTACGATCCCCAACTGGAGCTATCAAAATAGCATTCGTGCCTTCTGGCAGAAACGCCATCAGATCGATCCGCAAATTAGAAAAACAATCTACTGCTATCTGTTTTGTGCTATTGGCTGCTTTGTCCTGTCTCTTATTTTATTTGCAGTCAGCCTTTTATTGCTCCCGGTGAAGTAAATTCTGACAATACTTCAGTGTGATTCTCCCAGATTCAAAAGTACCCGCAAAAAGATACTTTTTTTCGGTCTTGCGAAAGGTAGGACAAGACTCCCCCCGAATCGACTGATATACTGAGATTGAAAGAAAGCCGGTTCGCTGACAAAACGTCGCGTCCCTTAAATCCTGCACTCGATTTCAAGGACCACTGAAGATGTACCGCTTGAGTCTGCTGCTGCTTGTTCTGTTCTGTGCCGCTCCCGTTTCTGCTGCGGAGCGACCTAACGTCCTGTTTATCGCCGTCGATGATCTGCGGCCCGAACTGGCCTGTTATGGCAAGCAGCACATTCATTCGTCTCATATCGACAAGCTGGCTGAGAGCAGCGTGCTGTTCGAACGGGCCTTCTGCATGGTGCCCACCTGTGGTGCTTCGCGGGCCAGTCTGATGACCGGCATCCGTCCCGCGCGGAATCGCTTCGTCAACTTTCTCACCTGGGCCGAACGCGATGCGCCGAATGTTACCACGATGAATACCCAGTTCAAACAGAACGGTTATTACACAGCCTCACTGGGAAAGATTTTCCATCACCCCGCTGACAATAAGCAGGGCTGGTCGGAACCGGCGTGGCGACCCACTGGAGTCCAGTGGTATCAGCGACCGGAAAATCAGGAAAAACACGCTGCACAACAGAAGCTGGGTAACAAGAAAAAAGGTCCTGCCTGGGAGTCAGCCGACGTCCCCGATAACGCCTACATGGATGGCGTACTGGCAGAGAAAGCCATCGAGAAGCTCCAGCAGCTAAACAAACAGGATCAGCCTTTCTTCCTCGCAGTCGGATTCTTCAAGCCGCACCTCCCCTTCATCGCACCACAGAAATACTGGGATCTGTACGACCACGACAAAATCCAGCTGCCCGACAATTATAAAGTTCCCCAGGATGCGCCACAGGAATCGATTCACTCGTTCGGCGAACTGCGTGCCTACGCCGACATTCCCGTGAAGGGCCCGGTCTCTGAAGAAACCGCCCGCAACCTGATTCACGGTTACTATGCCTGCGTCAGCTACACCGACGCACAAAT
>JAGQQP010000064.1 GCA_020426085.1 Planctomycetaceae bacterium
CCTGACAAAGGTAACCGACGATATTTACAGGCAGATTCTGGGTGATTCGCGCATCAGTATGGCTCAGATAAAGAATGTGACTGACAGCTCCTTTTCGCAAATGGTAAAGGACATGGATCTGTTCGTCCTGGAAGGGATCACTCCCGTCACTCTGGGAAATTTCTGTCGGCATGGTCTGCAGATGTCGAGTCTGGCGATGGCCATGGGAACTCAGCTTGGACTGCAGAAAGAACATCTGGCACAACTCTGCATCGGTTGCCTGGTTCATGATGCCGGTATGGTCAAAATAAATACATCAGGAATGCGGGGACATCAGCCTGTCACTCCACTCGAAAGCCTGGAACTCAAAAAGCACCCGGCGATTACTTATGACCTACTCAATGAATCCAATGAATTCCCCATGGTTTCCCGAATTATCGCATACCAGATCCATGAACGTTGTGACGGTTCCGGTTATCCCCGGGGAAAGAGAGCAAATCAGATTCACCCGCTTGCTAAAATAGCAGCCGTGGCAGATGAATTCATTTCGCTGGTCTCTCTGGCTGCTGATCAGATTGAAACCCATCCTTATCAGGCGGTAGAACAGTTGATTTACGGCGCCTCGCAGGGAACCTTCGACAGCGGAGCAGTTCGCGCTTTGTTGCAGTCGATCTCGCTCTACCCAGTGGGATCCGTCGTCGAATTAAATCAGGGACAACTGGCAACCGTACTGCGAACAAATCGCACGAAATATGATGCACCGGTTGTCAGTGTACTGCACCCCGATGGCAACTCAGAAATTTTCAACCTGCAGGAACACGAAGATTTGCGCGTCATTCGAGCTATCCCCCACGCCGAACTTGAAATGCTCAACCTGTAAGCGAGTCAGTACCGGGCATAAATCAATCAACGATGGCCACCCTCAGATCCATCACGTTAGTCTGTGTAGCGCCTGTTTTCAGCAGGCTGCCTGTTGCTGCCAGAATCGGATAGGCATTGTGATCCCGTAAATAGAGCGCAGGATCCAACCCCCGTTCATGTGCACGTTTCAGGCTCAACTCATCCAGAATCCCACCGGCTGCATCGGTGGGTCCATCTTCTCCATCGGTGCCTCCCGAGAGAATACAGAACCCCGAGAGAGATTCGTCCCAGAGACGTTCCATCGCCGCCAGTACCACTTCCTGATTGCGGCCCCCTTTTCCCGGATTGGGGGACGATGATAAATCGACAACCGGCTCTCCGCCGCTGAGTATACAGGCAGGCCGACGCACAGGACCGGTACCTGCCTGCAACTGCAAACAGAGTTCAGCCAGTCCCACTCCCGTTTCGACGGCAGTCCCTTCGTTAGCTGAACCAAGCGAATAGACTTCATATCCTAATGCCTGAGCCTGCTCTGCAGCTGCTTCCAGTGCGGTGGCATTACTGCCGATTATCTGATTGAATACGGTCGCCTGTCTTACCGACTTTTGCGGATGGTCTGGTGTCTGTTCTGACTTCAAAATGCTCCATACGCTGTCGGGAATCTGCGCGGGATCGGAGACAAATCGCTGCAGAACCTGCAGGGCATCCTGAGCCGTTGATTCATCTGCCACCGTCGGACCGGAAGCGATCAGATCGAGCGGGTCACCGACAATATCGGAAATAATCAAGGCAAACAGCTGACGACAACCAGCCGCTCGAGCCAGTCGTCCCCCTTTCACAGCAGAGATCTGCTTGCGGACACAGTTCAATTCCTGGATGGTGGCCCCCGAGGACATCAACAACCGGGTGACCCGTTGTTTGTCTTCCAGAGTCACGGGCGGAAGTGGTGCTGGCAGCAAGGCGCTCCCACCACCTGAGATCAGGACAAGACAAATATCATCCGGTTGCAGATCCGACATTTTCTGCAGGATCTGTCGGGCACCATAAACACCTTCCGCAGTCGGTTCGTTCAGGCTCGCCGGTCGCGCTGGATAGAGATGAATTTTTGAAAGAGGTCGCACACAATCTGCAGGAACATTGACCCAGCCAGATGTTCTTTCAGACAGCGATGAACCCCGCAATGCCGCTTCCACACCTGCAGCCATCCCACTGCCCGCTTTGCCAGCGCCTGTGACCAGCAGTCGCTCGTATCCCTGCAGAGGAATTTTGTGCCCGCAGATCGTCAGTTCCTGGTCTGTTACCTGAATGGCCTGGGAGACCAGCGTTTCAGAGTCGACCGCTCTGACTCCGGCTTTCCAGATCTGAAAAGCACGTTGGGCAGTTGAAGATGCCTGCGACATCGATACCTCGCATAAATGAGAAAAGTAGACCGGCTGATTTCCAGATTACTTTTCGTAACTCCGTGCCGTTGCACGGCAGGTTATTAACAGGGATGTGCTCTGGTCGAGACGGACTATCGCTGGAGAGAGATCATACGTTTCAGGGATCTACCTGATCCGAACCCGAGTCTTCTACAGTTGTATTTAACGAACGTGCCAGTTCTTTTGCAAGCACACGTCCCTGGACCTCTGCAGGAGGGACTCCCTCCTCTGTCAATTTTTTCCGGGCCAGCTCATCTTCCTGATCATACCAGAGAGGATCGACCTTCGCCTGGGTGATTTCAGATACTTTCCAGACTCCTGTCTGGCTTTTGACGAGATGAATATCCGGTTTGATTGCGTAACCGTTTTTCTGAATCTGAATACGTACCTGGGCCGTAGCTGAGTTCAATTTGACGTCCAGTACGCGGCATTCCAGCGGCAGTGGATCGTTGTGCGACTCCTGTTTCAGTTTCTTTGCCAGATCCGCTTTTTCAGGTGTAAGCAGAGCGCGAATCTGTGATTCATTCCCTGTTTCCAGAGCGTCCACAAACTCAAGCGCAATCTGCTCCACCCGATAATGCTCATAGAGTCGTTGTGCGCCGATGACGACCAGGTAGAGGCCTGCTGCAACGAGTGCACCGATGAGAAACTTCTGCGAGAGAGGTCGATTGGCCATCAGGCGCCTGGGCGGAGATGGCTGTAAGCTGACAGGATGGCATAGAGATCCGAGGGAATCTTCACTTCGTCTTCTGAAAAATCAGAGATCCAGGTACGACGATAGTAAACTGCTTCAGCCAGGGCATCTGCAATTTCCCCAAATCGAACATTGACCAGACTGTCATTCTGTTCGAGAGTCTCTTCTTCACCTGTAAAAATTCGAAGTCGATGTTGCATGAATTAGGATCCTTCCTATATCGAACTCAATGATTTCTGGACCGGCTGAATCCGCAGCCAGGTAGAGGTAATTCCCTGCAAACCAGTATCATTTTGATTGAGCTGAACAAAACAGGAGACCGAAATTACTCCAGTCTCATATTATATATCGGCTTAATCAATTTAGCTTCTTGACCGAAAAGTTCAGTTTTTTTCGATTTTATCGGCTGTAAGGTCGACCCAATTTCGCCACTTTGAAATCGAAGATGTAAAAATTACCAGTCGATCGGCGTAATTCGCGCATTGAGATGACGGAGAGAATTATCAAACAGCAATCTTTGCCGGCTGAACTGAAGCCAGGCTGCACCTTGGATCAGGAAAGAGAAGACTGCAGGCCGAGTAAGGCGGGGAGTTCATACATTGAGCGAAAGGTTTTTGCCCCGTAGGACTCCAGTTCAACAGGTGAACTGTGGTCGGCATAACCGAGTACAGGGATGCCCGCAGCGACTGCTGCCTGCACTCCCAGTTTGCTGTCTTCGATGACTACACATTCGCTCGGTTGCACACCCATCTGGTCAGCCGCATACAGATAAAGATCGGGTTCTGGTTTCCAGACACCGACTGTATAAGCAGAATAAATACGACCTTCAAAATAACGGGACAGATCAGTGATCTTCAATGTCAGAGCCATCTTTTCTTCAGGTCCATTCGAAGCGACACACTTGGTAACGGGAATTGCTTCCAGCGCTTCCCGAACTCCCTGAATGGCCTGGAGCTCTTTCTCAAAAACCTTAGCCATTTGAGCACGGACCTGAGTGGCAAAATCTGCCGGTAGCTTCGCATCCATCTGATCTTCAACAACTGCCAGACAATCGGCCAGTTTTCCCCCCTTAAACTGCTCCACCGCCTGTTCGGGTGAAAGCGGGAATCCGATCTCCGTAATCATTTCGGCCAGAACGCGATTTCCCAGGGTTTCGCTGTCGACCAGCACACCATCACAATCAAAGATTACCGCTTTGTATTTCATGTCGCCTGCTGACTCGCTTCTCACTTCGCTATGACTCAGGTAGTTCGATATAAATCCCATCCTCTTCCACAAAGACGGGATAGGTCGGGTGACACAGACGTTCGTTCAGACAGTGTTTACCTGTCGTCACATCAAACTGCCAGCCATGCCAGGGACACGTCACGACATTTCCTGTTAACGCCCCTTCCCCCAGTGGGCCTCCTGCATGTGGGCAGACACCATCCATTGCATAATAGGCACCATCCACATGAAACAGGGCAATGATACGATCTTCTGCGACAAACTCACCTGACTGTCCTTCAGGTACGGTCGTGAGATCGGCGATTCGTATTTTATTACCCATGACTGTCTCCAGGTCGGCTGTCTGATTCTGATGGCACTGTGGAGGTCTTCTTCTGAACTGACGATATCTGTTTCAGGAAAGCGACCTCTGACTGCGGTTGTAGTGCAGATCAGCGTCTGAATCAATTCAGGCTGCCTTTTTTTCCGGAATCGCTTCGGTCTGGCGATTCTTTTTCGCACGAACCTTTGGCTCACTCTTCCAGCGTCGATGTACCCAGAAATACTGTTCGGGTGATTTCCGCACGGCATTTTCTAAAGCGGTCGTAAACTGCTGGGTAATTTCACCGACAGGATCTTTTGAAACGCATTGCGTCGAATCGATTAACTGCTCGCAGCCCATTTCAAACTTGACCCATTGATTGTTTTCAAAATCATCGGGCAGTCGGCGGGCGTAACCAACACAGATATAAGCCCGGTATTCCAGAGCCAGCAGCGCGATCGATTTGAAGGTAGAAGCCGGTTTACCAAAGAAATCAACGAACAACCCGCGCTTGCCTGCATCCTGATCGCCGAGCAATGCCAGATGTCCGCGGCGTTCAATGGTGGCAATCATGTCATCATAGCCCCCTTTTTTCGCCATCGCACGATGCCCGGTATGCTGTCGGAATTTCTCAAACCATGCGTTCAGGAAGGGATTGTCCAGTTCCCGGGCGACGACCCCCATCGGAAAGCCGAACAGCCCGAAAACGGAAACCGCAATCTCCCAGTTCCCGTAATGTCCGCTTAATAAAATCACCGGTCTGCCGGAACAGAGTGCGGTAATTAACTCTGGCGGATAATCGAATTCCAGCACATCGAAGATATTTCCTCGATGCAGTTTACGGGGGAGCTGGATGATTTCCACCACCATGCGAAACAGATGCGTCCACATCTGATGGATCGTCTCATCGATTTCCTGATCGGACAATTCTTCGCCAAAGGCGGTCCGCAGATTGGCTGCTGCCACATGATAACGGGTCAATTTACGGGGCAAACAACGATGAATGAAAAACGCCATCCCTTTCGCCAGCTTTACCGATTCTCGTAGCGGTAGAGATCTGACAATACAAACCAGTGTCTGGAAAATGAGATATTCCAGTCGGTATCTTGCCATGCGCCATTTGATCATGTGATCGTTCCCCCAACTTCCCTGCTGTGATGGCCCGCTTCATCCTGAAGATCAGACGGGATCGAATTCAACTGAACCCCTGACACTGCTTGAATTTAACTCTAAAAAACAACGATCATAAGATGATCATTCCAAATCCGGATTCAGGTTCAACATTGTAAAAGTGTCTACGGAATTGCGTTTTTCGTCAAGCCCCATCCTGGCCCCTGTTTACCTGACATCAGTTCCCATTGAATTCTGCAAAAACTGAATGGGATCAATTACTTTTTACTCGGAATTAAACGGCAGGCAGAGTATATTAATAAAGAGATCTGGATGTAAACAGCTCATTTCCTTTCCTGTTCCTTCTCATAATTTCCATGGTTGATCGATCTTCATCTGCGTTTCGTCTGCTGTTGACTGCAGTAGTCGTCTGCGCTGTGAATCTGATATCGCTCGATTTCGCTCAGGCGACCTGTGGAGATTATCTGTCTCATGCGGGTCAGGATGAAAGTTCGCAGCTGGAACTGCTCTCTGATCCCGCGCAGATGCCACCAGCCCAACCCTGTTCGGGTCCCGGCTGTCAAAGACATCGCCCCGATCCTGCTCCGGAAGCTCCGGTGCTCGTGATTACCATTCTCAAACCCGCCTGCCCTGTCGGAGTTGAGACACTGAATTCTGAACCGCGACACAGCCGGTTTGTTTCCTGCTCCTCATTGATGAGTTCCTCTGCCAATCGAGCACGCATCGACCGTCCTCCTCAGCTTTCTGGCATCTGAAACATTGGATACAGGGACATTGTCTCTGTTGTTTCATGAAACTTGCCTGCGCGAACCGTTCCCTTCAACGGGTTTGCTTGCGCTGTGATCAAGCGCTGTTAACCTGCAAGTTTTTCCAGATAGCCATTTAGTGCAGGACTTCTTGTCGATATGTCAACCACTGATTCTTCCACGACGGAAGCAAAGCCCCGTCGTATCGTCCGCAAAGCTGTCGGACCAAAATTACGTAAAGTTCTCTATCTGCTCTTCTTCCTGGTAGCATTGCTGGGTGCCAATTCGATCTACCTGGTCAGCATTACCGTTTACGACTGGTTGAGCGGCGATACTCTGGAAAACTGGTTCTACCAGTACATGTTTCTCGCACATCTGATTCTGGGCCTGGTGTTACTGGCTCCCTTTATCCTGTTTGGCATTGTACACATTTATAACACGAAGAACCGTCTCAATCGGCGTGCTGTCCGCGTAGGTTACGGTCTCTTCTTTATTTCATGCCTGGTACTGGTTTCCGGAATCTTATTGTTACGCATTGGTTCTTTCGACATGAAAAACCCCACCGCGCGATCGGTCACCTACTGGTGTCACGTGATTGCGCCGGTGTTTGCCCTCTGGATGTACTGGCTGCATCGCCTGGTCGGACCAAAGATCAAGTGGAAAGGCGGGCTCGCTTACATGGGTGTCATCACCGCAATGGTGGTCGGCATGCTGATGTTTCATTCTTCCGATCCCCGTAAATGGAATGTCGTCGGTCCCAAATCTGGCGAAAAATATTTCTTCCCTTCACTCTCCCGGACCTCAACAGGGGACTTCATACCCGCGGAAGCATTAATGATGGATGATTATTGTCAGAAATGTCATCCCGATACACACGCCGACTGGAAAAACAGTGTGCATCATTTCAGTTCGTTTAACAATCCCACCTATCTCGCTTCAGTGAGAGAAACCCGCAAAGTTTCCTTCGAGCGCGACGGGAACCTGCAGGCATCCCGCTTCTGTGCCGGCTGCCACGATCCGGTTCCCTTCTTCAGTGGTGCCTTTGACGATCCGAATTTTGATGACATCAACCACATCACCTCGCAGGCGGGCATCACCTGCACGACCTGCCATGCGATTACGAACGTCAACAGCGTGCGCGGCAACAGTGACTACACGATTGAAGAACCGATTCATTATCCGTTTGCGTATAGCGACAATACGTTTCTGCAGTGGGTGAACAATCAGCTGGTGAAAGCCAAACCGGCATTTCATAAGAAAACCTTCCTGAAAGATCTTCATAAATCAACGGAGTTCTGTGGCACCTGCCATAAAGTGCATCTGCCGGAAGAACTGAATCAATATAAGTTCCTCCGCGGGCAGAACCATTACGACTCCTTCCTGTTGAGCGGCGTATCCGGTCATGGGGCCAGAAGTTTCTACTATCCTCCCAAAGCCCAGGAGAACTGCAATAAATGTCACATGCCAGCCAAACCATCCAACGACTTTGGCG
The DNA here is from genome assembly GCA_020426085.1 of Planctomycetaceae bacterium. GTDB lineage: Bacteria > Planctomycetota > Planctomycetia > Planctomycetales > Planctomycetaceae > Gimesia. The sequence continues at coordinate 7,853 of JAGQQP010000064.1, forward strand.
CACGGCACTTCTACGATTCGAAAGAACTCAGTGTTCACAATCACCTGTTCCCGGCAGCGAACACCGGCATTGCCGCCTTACGCAATGATCCGGAAACCGTTGCCGTTCATCAGGCATTTCTCAAAGACAATCTGCGCGTTGACTTCTTTGGCATTCGCGAAGAAGGCAGCATTGAAGGAAAACTGATCGCGCCTCTGCGACCGGAAGTCCCTACACTCAAACCCGGCAACAAGTATCTGCTGGAAACGGTTTTGCGTACCTTGAAAGTCGGGCACCACTTCACCCAGGGAACAGCAGATTCAAACGAGATCTGGCTGGATGTGACGGTCAAGAGCGGCGATCGAATTATCGGACGCAGTGGCTCCCGCGAAGAAGACGGAACCGTTGATCCCTGGTCGCATTTCATCAATGCCTTTGTGATTGATCGCGAAGGAAATCGCATTGCCCGTCGGAATGCGCAGGATATTTTCATGGCGCTATACAACAACCAGATGCCGCCTGGCGCTGGTCAGACCATTCATTACGAATTGAATCTGCCCGACGACCTGACCGCTCCGGTGACAGTTGAGGCAAAACTGCAGTATCGTAAATTTGATACGCATTACATGCAGTTTGTCGCTTCTTCGCTCGAAGCCAAAGGACAGACACTCTCCTGGAAGGAAAAAGGTGTTCCTTATGTGAATACACTGCCGATCACGACCATCGCCTCGGATACGATTACGTTTCCGATTGAAGGGGTGACCGCAGAAGTGAAAAACAAGGAAGTCGAAATTCCTGTCTGGCAACGCTGGAACGATTATGGCATCGGCCTGTTCCTGAAAGGCAAAGCGGAATTGCGTCAGGCAGCAGAAGCGTTTGAGCAAGTCGATCAACTCGACCGCTACGATGGTTCTTTGAATCTGGCACGAGTGTACTTCACGGAAGGACGCCTGGAAGATGCTGTCGACGCCTTGAAGCAAACTGCATCATTCACTGATCCGCCGGCGCCTCCCTGGACGCTGGCCTGGCTGAGTGGCAAGGTCAATCAGCAGCAGGGACACCTGGAAGAAGCAGAGAAGAACTTCCGCAGCGTTCTGGAAGATCAGACCGAAGAACGCACCCGACGCGGGTTCGACTTCAGCAAGGATTACGTGGTCATCAATGATCTTGGTCAGAACCTGTTTGATCAGGCCAAGCGGTTCCGCACGGAAGAAAACCGGGAGCAGCGCGATCAACTGCTCAACCAGGCAGTCGAACAGTTTCAGAAAACACTGGTCCTGGACCCAGAGAATGTCACTGCCCACTACGGACTGTCTCTGGTTTATGACCAGTTAGAGAAACCGGAACTGTCTGATAAGCATCGAAAGTTGCATCAGAAATATAAGGTTGATGATACAGCACGAGGTTTCTCGGAGCGTAAAGCCCGCGAAAAGTATCCCGCTGCCAATCACGCGGCAGAGCAACCTGTGATTTACTCATTAAACCGAACTGTCAAACCATAACTTCTCGGCTCCCTGTATTGCTTCGCAACGCGGGGAGCCGAATACAGATAAACGAAAGTGATACTCATGTCAGACTTGAACCCTGATGATCTGAGTCCCGAACTGGAAATTGAAACCGAACAGAATGATGAGTCGATTGGACGAGCATTCTGGTATTCTTTCTCAGCGATTCTGATCATCGCCATTTGTGGTAGCAGCATCTATGCCTGGAAACAGATGCAGCAACCGGAAGAAATCGTTAAGGAAACTCCCCTGAGTCTTCCCGCTGAACGTAAGGTGGAAGAAATCACACTTCCTCAGATTCCGTTCACCGATATCACAGAAGAGGCCGGCATCCGCTTCGTGCACAATAACGGTGCCGCCGGTGAAAAGCTGTTGCCCGAAACTATGGGCGGAGGAGCAGCGTTTTTTGATTATGATAACGATGGTGACCAGGATTTACTGCTGGTAGGATCTCAGAACTGGCCCTGGAGTAAAGCAGCAGAGAAACAGAAATCGGTCCCTTCGCTGGCATTGTACCAGAATGACGGTACGGGAAAATTTCAGGATGTCACCGAAAGCATGGGACTGACTCTGTCACTGTACGGCATGGGAGTCGCCTGTGGAGACTATGACAATGATGGCCTGGTTGATCTCTATATTTCGTCTCTGGGCAGTAATCGCCTGCTGAAAAATGAAGGAACACGATTCAAAGACGTGACTGCACAGGCGGGAGTGGGCGGTCCAGACCATCTCTGGAGCACCAGTTGTGGCTGGTTCGATTACGATCGGGATGGCGACCTGGATCTGCTCGTCTGCAATTATCTTGACTGGACCCCCGCTTATGACCGCGCGCAGAATTTCACACTCAAAGGAGGCATCCGCGCTTATGGACGTCCTCAGAACTTTAACGGCGTGAACCCCCTGCTCTATCAGAATCAGGGTAACGGAACATTCAAGGACATGACCGAGCAGGCAGGACTTAAAGTCTTCTCGCCGGGAACAGGTATGCCCCTGGCCAAATCTCTGGGTCTCAACTTCTACGATTTTGATGAAGATGGTTATCTCGATATCTTCATCACAAATGATACCGTGCAGAATCTGTTGTTCCGCAATCAGCAGGATGGAACCTTCAGCGAGACGGCGGCGCTCTCAGGAGTGGCCTTTGACATGGAAGGCAATGCCCGCGGTGCTATGGGCATCGATATCGCCAATTTCCGAAATAACGACACACTCGGGATTGCCATCGGAAACTTTGCCAATGAAATGACAGCCCTGTACACCTCTCCGGGAAAAGAGATGCAGTTCATTGACGAAGCGATTTCAAACGGACTGGGACCGCAGACGCGACAGGCATTGACATTCGGCGTCTTCTTTTTTGATGCGGACCTGGATGGGCGGCTGGATCTGTTTTCCGCAAATGGACACCTGGAAGAAGACATCAACATCGTTCAGGAGCGGCAGCATTATGAACAGGCTCCTCAACTCTTCTGGAACTGTGGACCTCAATATTCCACTGAGTTCGTTCCCCTGGATGAATCGCTGGTTGGCAAGGATTTTGTCAAACCACTGGTCGGACGCGGCGCTACGTTTGGCGATATTGACGGAGACGGCGACCTGGATCTGATCATCATGACGACAGGTAACAAACCCCGCCTGTTGAGAAATGATCAGCAGACCGGAAACCACTGGGTCCGCTTTCATCTGTTCAGTGAGGGCAAACCTGAAAAGGAGGGACCTGCTGCTTCCCCGCGCGATGCGCTGGGAGCACATATTCAGATCAAAACAGCTGCCGGCATTCAGCATCGAATAGTCATGCCAACCAGAAGTTATCTGGCACAAACCGAGCTGCCAGTGACATTTGGACTGGGTAAAGATGAGGAAATCCTGTCACTTTCTATTAAATGGCCCTCAGGGAAAGAGACTTTTCTGAAAAATCTCAAACCCGACCAGCAATATCGGATTTCAGAACAATCCGGGCTTGTTGAAAAATAGCATCATTCCGATACCGCTGTATCTCCGATATTTCCCTGACTTGGCAGAATCTGGACAGTAAATCCTTGACACAATCGCATCAACTTTGTTTGATATAAGCGGTGTTGAGGTGTGTCCAGATTGCTGGATTTCAAAATTGTCCTTGAATTTCAGAGCGGGAATTTGGCATAATACCCTCAGGTGGTTTGAAAACGATTCCTCCCCCCACTGGATTAATGTGTTACTATTTGAAACATTACCAGAATCACCTGACATACTAACTCGGGCCAGATGAAGAGTAGGACCGAGCCATCCGCCAGTGAAAACTGGCTATATTCCAGCCTGATAAGATTTAGTGCTCAAACCTGACAGCATGTGTTAAGCCACTGGCATTTGAGAGCCAAAAAACCCAGACACAAAACTATCCCCACAAACGAAAATGGAGATTTCACTATGAGCTTGAGACAATCACGCCGCGATTTTTTGCATGTTGGTTTTGCAGGTGGAATCGGTCTGACTCTGCCTGACTTTCTCCGTATGAAAAGTGCCCAGGCAGAAATCAAAAAATACGAATCAAAAGAAGGTACAGCAAAGTCGGTTATCTTCATCTATCTTCCCGGTGGTGCCGCCCATCAGGAAACCTGGGACCCTAAACCATATGCTCCTATCGAGTATCGTGGTCCTATGGGATCCATTGAAACAAATGTAGCCGGCGTACGTTTCAATGAAAAGCTGGCAAAAACAGCCAAGATCATGGATAAGCTGACTGTCTGCCGATCCATGTCACACGGCGAAGCAGCACACGAACGGGGAACACACAATATGTTCACCGGATATCGTCC
>JAGQQP010000648.1 GCA_020426085.1 Planctomycetaceae bacterium
TTCACCCGCATCATCGGGGGAGTTTCGCCCACAATCTGGCAGGGCCCTTCCACACTTTTCAGACGGGATTCCAGGGCATAATTCTTGTTTTGCAGGGAGCGTTTATCAGCCACTTTCTGTAATACGGTGGCAATATCGATCAGCTTGCATGGTTTCGGCAGAAAATCGTAGGCACCGCGTCGGATCGCCTGGATGGCTTCGTCGATACTGCCATGCCCGGTGCTGATAATCACTTCGGTCTCGGGGGAGACTTTATTAATGTGATCGACAACATCCCAGCCACTCAGGCCAGGCATGCGTAAATCAACAATCGCTGCATCAAATGTGATTTTATCCAATGCAGTTAATGCCGACTGACCATCTTCACAAATGGTGACATCATGTCCCATACGTGGCAGTTCAATTCGCATGACTTCCCGAATTGCCGCTTCATCATCGACAAACAGGACCCGTAATTTATTGACCGAATTACTCAAGTTGTGCTCCTTCTTCCTGCTCCGACATCCTGTCAAAGAGAAAGCCATTTAACAAATTTCATAACCGAATGGTATTCAGGAAGGATTAAGGGAAAGGCTCTGGAGAAAGCCGGTTCGAAAGGAACTGACTCATCCTGTTCTCCAGTTTCGATACTCAAAGTAGCAGCCCCGGAACCGGGACTCCATACAGGACCTTTCTCTGCACGAACTGTGTCAAATCAGGAAGGGAAATACTGAGACTTGCCTGCAGTACAGAGAACATCCATTTTCTCCTGTATCGTTAACTTTATGTGAATCATTTGTGGGGAGAGACGTGTAATATCAGATTTTGAAAATCGTGGCAATCGGAGAATCACAGAAAACCCAACAGTCACAAACTCACCTAAACCATTAAGCAGCAGCACTTTGCAGCTTCGCCCTTTTAGGCAGTTCAACAAAAATTGTACTGCCCAGTCCGGGACCGGGGCTTTCCACTTCAATCTCGCCACCATGATCTTTTACAATCCGATGTGTGATCGACATTCCCAGTCCAGTCCCTGTTCCATCGGCCCTTTGTGTGAAGAAGGGGTCAAACAGACTCTCTTTGACTTCCTGGGTCATCCCCCGCCCGTCATCCCGGAAAATCAGGGTCACGGAATCGACATGTTCGTGGACCTCAATCTCCAGATTCCCCCCGATTTCCATCGATTCCAGGGCATTCGTCATGATATTGAGAACCACCTGTTTGATTTCGGCAGGGTTAAATTCAGCGTTACAGGGATTGCGGACGGAAAAATGGATGTTTCTGCCCCTGAGTCTTTTGATCAGGTTGACCATCGAGCAGACTTCATTAATGACTCCTACGAGATCGTTCTGACTGCGAACGGAATTCTGCCCCCGGGAAAAATCGAGCAGTTTCGAGGTAATCTCCCGGCAGCGCATCGATTCCCGTTGAATCAGGCTCAGATACTGTTCGACGACTTCAAAATCCGTATCTTCGCAATGCGGTTTCAAGTCGACCAGCCGCCCCTGCAACGATTCTGATGCCATCGAAATCGCAGAGAGTGGATTATTGATTTCATGCGCCACGCCCGCCGCCAGCACACCGATTCCCGCCAGACGCTCGGAACGCACGAGCTGCTTACTCCGCTCGTCCACCTTATGGTTCAGTTCGTCCCGTTTCTCCTTAAACCGCATTGTCATCTTGTTGAATGCTTCCGCCAGTTCCGCCATCTCATCGTCAGATTTGATTTCAAAATGGTGGTCATAATGTCCCTGGGCCACGATCCGTGCCCCTTCATGCAACGCCTGAATCGGTGCAAGGACGGTCCGATAGCCATACCAGATCAGACAGCCAAATGCGATAAAAACGACCACGCAGGTTACCGTGACCAGATTAAAGCGGGAGCGATAAACCGAAGAGGCACGTGCCAGCACTGCTTTCGTACCGGAAGGTACATCACGTACTTCCAGAATCAGCGTTTCCAGGTGGGCTACTTCCAGAATCATCTGTTCGGCCACATCCAGACGTTGCTGGGGGTTTTCCAGTTGTACCTTCATCAACTCCAGTTTATTCAGTATCGCCATACAGGCACTGTGTTCGCTTAACTGGGACTCAACAAACCCTCTCCAGGTTTTAACAGAGGGGTCAGCGGGCAGACGATCCACTTTTTGCAGGAAGCCCTGAATTTCAGTACGCACTTCGTGCAACTGTTTATCAAACTCCTGCTGATAGTGTGCACTTCCTGCAGGTCGAGAGTGGCGGATTCTCTGCAGAGGCTCATTGAGCGCCACGACAGAAACAATCATGCGATCACGGTTAGGCAGGTTATCCAGAGAATACTTAAACTCATAAACCGTATTGTGGTAAGACTGTAAACCGGAAACCGCACCATAGGCCAGTAAAATGAGCATGAAGAAGATTATCCCCAGCCCCAGTCCCAGCTTGCGCCTGATTGTTTGAGTAAAGAACACACTGACCTCCGTGTCACAAGTCCTTCAGATTCCCTGAATAAGGGACGGATCATATCTGAAACCCGGCGGGAATCCAATGTTAAATTTACAAAGATCCGGGAGTGTACAAAAGCCTGTCATTCCTGCAGACTTCTAAACTTTCAGCCGAACGGCTATTCATCCTGAGAAGCAGACGGCGGACCTTTTTTCCAGCGTGCCTGATGCACCATTTCTTTGCGGTAAGAATGCAGGCCTGTCATCAAAATATCGATGGCACGGGAAAAATCGCGAAATGCATGCAGGTATTTCTTCTGTTCCAGTTCCTCTTTGGCATCGTAATAGATCTTATTGTGCTCCGACCATTCGATTGTCCATTCCTCTTCCATCGCGG
>JAGQQP010000649.1 GCA_020426085.1 Planctomycetaceae bacterium
GACGGTGCTTCCAACCGCGGGATTGATGATATCCGTTCGCTGCGGGCGAATGTGAATGTCCGATCGATGCGATCCAAATATAAGATCTACATCATCGACGAAGTTCACATGTTGACCAAGGAAGCGTTTAATGCCTTGCTGAAAACGCTGGAAGAACCGCCTCCGAACGTGAAGTTCATCTTCTGCACGACTGAGCCAAACAAGCTGCCCGATACGATTCTTTCCCGCTGCCAGCGGTTTGATTTCGGATATATCGAAGAAAACAGTATCTGTGATCGACTCAAGCAGATTGCCGAAGCGGAACAGGTCAGTGTGGCCGATGATGCGATTCAGCTGGTTGCCCGCCGCGCAGGCGGATCAATGCGTGACAGCCAGTCTATTTTTGATCAACTTCTGTCGTTTGGCGAGACCCATTTGACGGCGGAAAGTGTCCACCGGATTCTGGGGACGGCCAGTGATGAACGGCTGATTGAACTCATCGACGCTTTGATTGAACAGAAGCGTGATGTGGCTCTGACCCATTTTGATGCCGCTTTAAATGCCGGTGTGCAGTTGAATGAGTTTGTCGATCAGCTGCTGAATTACCTGCGGGATTTATCGGTCGTGGCTACAGGCGCAACTCAGGTCACCCTGCTCTCGATTTCAGAGGTGAATCGGGCCAGTCTGCAGCGCCAGTCGGATGCCTGGGGCATTCAAACCTGCCTGGCCGCGTTTCAGATTCTGAATGAAGCCCGAAACCGGATGTTTCGTGCCAGTCATGGTCGCGCTCTGGTGGAACTGGCTTTGATTCGGATGTCACTCCTTGAAGATCTGGACCTATTAAGCCGATTTCTGTCCTCGGGCGGACAGATTCCCGCTGCCCCGGCAGCGGTGCGGCAATCGCCCCCTGCTGTTTCTGCTCCTGCGACGACTCCTTCTCCCGCACCGGTCTCTTCTCCGGCACCGGTTTCCACTCCGGGACCGGTTTCACAGCCCGTTTCCGAGGCTCCGGTTCCCCCTGAAGTGCGTTCGGAACCCTCGGACGATCAAAAAAAAATTGAAAAAAAAAATGAAATTCAATCGACTGTAGCGTCAGAATCGATTGAAAGTTCCGCTCCTGCCGTGGAAACCGTCCCTTTTCGGCCTGGGATGGAAAGTTTATTGTTGTCGCAACTTGTTGAAAACACTGAAGATTTGTTAAAAGATTCAGTGAAAGGTGTCGCGTCAATAGCAATTTCTGGGCCGAAACAGCTGGATTTACAATTCTCTAAGAGCTATAATTTCTCGAAGCAATACTGCGAACGGCCTGAAATGCTGGCCCGACTCGAGAATTCGCTGGAAAAGGTGACAGGAGAACGGATCAAAATTCGTTTGATTGTGCTGGAACCAACGACTCAAAACGAGAATGCAGATGACAGGCAAAACAGACCATCGATGGCTCAACAGCGAGCAGAACAGCGTGATCTGGCCCCTGCTGCGGATGATTTCCTGCAGGAAGCCCTTTCCGTATTTAATGCTCAAAGTGTGAGAGTCGATGTTTTAAAGGTCCAGGCAGAAGAGAAAAAAGAGGATTCGTGACCATGTTCAAAGGACTGGGAAATATCGCCGGCATGATGAAACAGTTTTCAGAAATGCAGGGCAAAATGACGGAGATGCAGGAAAAACTGGGCAGACTTCGCTTTGAAGGCTCTGCCGGTGGTGGGATGGTCAACGTGGAAACAAACGGGCAGCAGAAGATTCTGGGGGTCAAAATAGATCAGACTCTGCTCGAGAGCGGCGACCGGGAAATGCTGGAAGACCTGATCACGGCGGCGACCAACCAGGCATTAGACAAAGCGCGCGAGGGAGCTGCAGAAGAGATGTCAAATATCACGGGAGGCCTGAATATTCCCGGGTTGGATGAAGCGCTTTCAAAATTCAATCCTAATTCCTGACTTGAACTCGTGGAGTTTCAATTCCGTTACCTTTGACAGATAGCAGTCTGTCTGTTTCAAGTTTTTTGAAGAGTATTTTATGTCGCTACGTGGAAGAGAGAGCCAGTCTCATCCTTATGGTTCCAGTGTGGGGCAACTGATTGATCAGTTTGCGACATTGCCCGGAATCGGTCGTAAATCGGCTGAACGGCTTGCACACTACATCTTGTCGATTCCGGAACCGGAAGCCCGCCAGCTGGCAGATGCGATCAACGCTGTCAAGCAGTCCGTGCGTCCCTGTTCGATCTGTTACAATCTTACCGAACAGGATGTCTGTACCATTTGTTCCGATTCGCGGCGGGATAAGAAACTGGTCTGCGTGGTTGAGCAGCCCCGGGATGTGGTGTCTCTGGAAGCAACCAGTTCGTTTCAGGGCGTCTATCACGTACTCCAGGGGCGGATTTCTCCTCTGGAGGGGATCGGTCCTGATGACCTGACTATCAATGCCCTGGTCCGGCGGGTGAAGCAGGATGGCGTAACTGAAATCATTATGGCGACCAATCCGACTCTCGAGGGAGACGGAACGGCGCTTTACATTTCGAACCTGCTCGAACACGAAAATGTAGAGATTACCAGGCTGGCCCGGGGGATCGCCTCCGGGAGTGTGCTGGAATTTGCGAATAAAGAGATGTTGGCGGATGCCCTGCAGGGACGACAAAGGTTTTAGGATTTTCAATTTTCATTTGTTTCTTTTGATAACCATGATGAGTTTGAATTCGGATAATTTATGCATCTGAATATTTCACAACAAATGAAACTGGGCCAGCAGATGAAGCTGGCTCCCAGAATGATCCAGTCAATGGAGATTCTACAGCTCCCTTTGCAGGCGCTCGAAGAACGCAT
>JAGQQP010000650.1 GCA_020426085.1 Planctomycetaceae bacterium
CAGCAGCAGCCACAGGAAATTCAGACCGCCACGTAGTGCAAATGGTTCGATCGTTTCGGGTGGTGCTTCGACCTTTTCCCGGTTTTCTTTTTTATAGCGAATGGTGTCGTAGACGAAATAAATCGCCAGCAGGCAGAGGTTCATCGCCAGCCACATCGGCCACAGAGTCAGTGTCCAGGTGAAGGGAACACCTCTCAGGAAGCCCAGGAAGAGCGGCGGGTCGCCAATCGGCAGCAGACATCCACCGGTATTACAGACAACAAATATGAAAAAGATGACGGTATGAGCGACATAATCGCGTTTTGCATTTGCTTTCAGCAGGGGACGAATCAGTAACATGGCCGCGCCGGTGGTTCCAATGAAACTGGAAATGGCGGCACCAATGGCAATGATGCCGGTGTTCAGACTGGGGCGACCTACCAGATTTCCATTGAAGGCAATGCCACCACTAATCACATACAGGCTGAAGAGCAGGGCAATAAATGGAATGTATTCTACCAGTAAGGCATTTTTAAGAACGACGATTGCTGCCGGAATTCCAGGGGCAGACATCTCATGTGTTCCGTGGTCGATCACTCCATGTCCATAAATGAAAGTGTAATAGAGCAGTGTGACCAGGCCGAGGCTGACCGCAACCAGAAAGCGGTTTTTGTTGTGTTCCCACCACTCTTCGGTTTTATGAATCAAGGGCAGGAAAGCGATGCACAGTAACAGCAACGCAAAAGGTATGACACTATAGAAGGCAGGCGGCTCGGCGTGAGCGTGCTGATCTGAGTGCGGATGTTCTGTGGTGGATACTAAGTGTGTTGCATCCAGTTGCGTAGACGTATCAGCGATTAAGTTCATCTCAATCGCCCTCCGTAGTTTGGGGATTATTGTAAGTGGGTTAAATCTGGAAAATCCGTTTTCCTATAGGTCTGTGAAAACAAGAACTCTGCTTGTTGACTGGCGGTATGTAAAATCTGTGGATTATGGCATGATCGGAGTTTGTGTACAATGTCCAGATCGGCTCGAATTCAAATAGAATTTATGAATTTGCTAACTGATTCCGACGTTCCTCTGCTGGTATTGAACAGGGTTTCATTTCTGCAAGATATTGCTTGATCAGTTCAGCAGCCTGCGTACTTTCCAGTAATTCCAGTGAAATTAAAGTTTTTCCGAGTACGATCGGCGGTTCGATCTGCAGAGCCAGCAGATAAGCCGTCTGTTCCTGGGTCAGGAAATTTTGCTGAACTGCAATTTCTCCGAATCGCAGTCCCTTGAGCTCCTGAAGTTCCAGAATTTTGGAAACGTCATCCTCAGTGAGCATTTTTTCGGCAATCGCAAGTTCACCGATTCGTGGCTGGTTTTGCTGTTTTGTGCATTTAAGCAGTGCTTTGGAGATGGTAGGAATGTCAAAGACTTCCTTAGTTACCAGCCAGCGACTGAAGCGGCAGCGTTTAACCAGTTTCTGAAGTTCCTGGTCTGCCTGGCTGATAATTGAACGAACATGTACCTGATTTCGACCGTTCTCTTTAGATTCATACATTGCTTCATCTGCTTCAGCAACCAGCCGTTCTGCAAATCCGGTTAAGTCTCTTGGGGGGATCCCCACGACGGCTCCCAGGCTGGCAGTGACAGGGACACGAGTTCCTTCGAATTCGATGACTTCGTTCTCGATCAGTTTTCGGAGTCGTTCTGCCAGATCACGAATCCCGTTTTCAGAAGGATTGTTGACCATGATCACGAACTCTTCACCGCCGTATCGACAGAAAACGTCGGAGCGTCTCGTCGATTCGCTGGCGACTTTTGCGACACGCTGTAATACCAGGTCACCGAACTGATGTCCGTAAGTATCATTCAGTTTTTTGAAGCGATCAATATCTGAGAAGATAATACCAATCGGTTGTGCAGCACGAGAGCAGGAGTAGAGTTCCTTCTCAAAATTTTCGTTGAAGTAGCTGCGATTGTAGGTTTTCGTCAGCGGGTCGTGAATGGCTTTGCTCTGGAGCTGTTTATTTTCTGATTCCAGTTTATTATTCTGTTCTTCAATGACGGCCTGCCGGGCAAACGCCTGTGTTGTATCAACCTGGGCTTTCATGGTCATCTGGACCAGTTGCTCGTTTGCTTTCGCCATGATTTCAAACGGGGATTCGATATCATCCATGTTGACCGCGAAAATCTGAGCTGCTTCTTCGAAGCGTGTCTGTACCTGTTCCAGAAATCCATGCAGATCATCGTGTGGCATGTTATAAAATTCTGAAGTTAAATCCTGAAGTCTCTGTAATGCCAGTCCACTGTTTACAGAGCAGAAGTAGTCGCCAATTGCTGCAGAAGTGGCGATAATGATAATCAGATTGAAGTCAGGATGTGATTCGAGAGATTTCAGCTGTGCTAATGAGTCATGGTGATGCTGGATCGCAGTCTGGAACTGCTCTGACAATTGCCAGCGTTCCATCATTTTGACACCCACTTCTGTGTGGTTGATTCCCAGTTCTGCTGATTCAACTTCAACAGTTTCTCGTTGTTCTTTTTCAGCCTGTTCCAGAACGGATAGTAAATCCGTTGGAATCGACCTGAGCATGGCGAGGTGACCAATATCCTGCAGCAGCCCGATCAGGAAGCTGTCATACTTTAAGTCATTGCCGGATTTTGTTGCCAGCAGTTCAGCCGCAGCTGACTGGATGATGGACTGTTTCCAGTAGGCGTCAAAGCGAGATTTGAGTGGGCCTTGTGTGATTGCTGATTCGGACAGTGAAAAGCTCAATGCCAGCGAGGTAACGACCATCGTTCCCAGCAGTGGGACAGCCCGTT
>JAGQQP010000651.1 GCA_020426085.1 Planctomycetaceae bacterium
TCTCCACCGACAATATCGGGATGAACTACGAATATCCCGACGCCGACTATCAAAAACGGGCAGAGATCATTCAGGAACATCTGACTTATCAGCAGGGGCTCATGTGGACGCTGGCAAACAATCCGCGTGTTCCCGCTGAAGTGCGAAAACAGTTCCAGAAGTGGAAGCCGGCCAAAGATGAATTTCAGGATACTGCAGGCTGGCCGTTCCAGTTGTACATTCGCGAAGCCCGCCGCCTGATCTCCGAATATGTCATGACGGAAAAGAACTGTATTTCGGAACTGGTCGCGGAAGACAGTATCGGTCTGGCAGCTTACACAATGGATTCTCACAACCAGCAGCGATACGCCATCAATGGAAAAACCTTGAATGAAGGTGATGTGCAGGTGGGAGTGCCAAATCCTTATCCGATTTCTTACCGTTCGATTCGTCCCAAAAAAGAAGAATGTGAGAACCTGATGGTACCGGTTGCGATGGCAGCCTCCCATATCGCCTATGGTTCAATTCGTATGGAACCGGTCTTTATGGTGTTAGGCCAGTCTGCAGCGACCGCGGCCTGCCAGTCGATTGATGCCGGTCAGGCAGTGCAGGATATTGATTATGCACCACTGCGAAAAAAATTACTCGAAGACAAGCAGATCCTCATCTGGGACGGACCCCGCCGGGAACCGCCGATCCGTACCAGTTCTCTGAAAGGCATCGTTGTTGACGATCGCGATGCGAAAAGTAGCCTGGGCTGGAAAAGCAGTTCCGCCAGCGCTCCTTATGTCGGGCAAGGCTATCAGCATGATGGCGATGCCGATAAAGGGGAACGGGAGATTTCCTTCACCGCCGATATCCCGCAGAGTGGACTGTATGAAGTCCGCGTCTATTATGCTCCCGGTTCCAATCGTTCGATTAATACACCCTATATTGTGACCAGTTCTACAGGCACCAAAGAGATCCTGGTCAATCAGAAGCAGCAACCCAATCAGGGGAAATACCATTTGCTGGGACGGTTCCCGTTCGAGCAGGGGAAACGGGAAGTGCTGCGTGTGACGAACCAGGGGACGAAAGGGCATGTCATTGTCGATGCGCTCCAACTCGTTCCCGTAAATGCAGACTGACTTTGAATCAAAGTCGCATCAGAAAGCATCAAGGTGCCCTATGCATAACATTATTACCAGGCAGTTTCTCAGCCTGTTTGTCATCACTGTCTCTCTCTCACTCTGCAGCCTGGAACTGCAGGCTGATATTTTTACTTACGTCGATGAGTCGGGCAAAACCGTCACTCTGGAAGCATCGCTGTATGGATCAGGTAAACGCCGTGGTGAGATGATGCACGGACTGTTAAAATCGGACGGTTCGATGGTGCTGGTTCCCCAGGGGAAAATTAAAAAACGCGAACTCAAAGCGGCACCAAAACCGCTGACTGTCGAACAGATGTCGGAAGACCTGACGAAGAAATTCGGCAAAGAGAAATTTCGCTTCCATCTCGAGAGTCCCTTTCTGGTAGGCGTTGTGCTGGCGGCGCCCCTGGATGGTTCGGACCGTACAGAACTCCGTGTCAAAACGTTCCTGGAAAAAGCAGGGCGGTTTATGCGGAACGTGGATGTCATCTTTGAAACCTACTCCCGGAAAATGGGAATCGAACTGGCGGACTATGAGTTTCCGATGGCGATGCTGATCTTCGAATCGGACGCTGATTTCGAATCGTTCGCGAAAGAGACCACAGGCCTGGGGGATGGCGTCGAAAATATACTGGCGTATTATTCTCACGTGTCGAATAACCTGATCCTCAGAATGAGTGAGTGCAGTTCCTTCGAGACGCCTCTGCACGAAGCCATTCACCTGCAGACGATTAACCGCGGCGTGGTCAAACGTTTTGCGCCGGTGCCGACCTGGTTTATGGAAGGCATTGCGACTGGCTTTGAAGGAAAGGGAGACCGGATTAACGTCAGCCCGGATCGAATCAATACGCACTATGCTTTGATGTCCGGTGTTGCCAAGTTGCTGAACTGGGGGGAAGTTGTGGCTTTGGATGGGGTCTTCGGGGGGAGCGTGCTTTCCGGTGACGCCTATGTGCATGCCTGGGGGCTGCACTGGATGCTCGTGACAGAACATCCGAATGAATATCTCAAATATGTACAAAATCTTTCTACGAAAGAACCGTTTGCAGAAATCTCTCCGAAGGATCAATACAAAGAATTTGTTGAGATTCTCAAAGTCCGCCCGGAGGAACTGCAGCTGAAATTTAAAGTGCAATTGATTGAATCGATTATCAATGAGAAGATCAAATTGCCGCCACTCGACGATAAATATGTGCATCTGGAAAAACACAAACAGGAGATGGCCATTGTGAAAATGACGGCGGTATCGTATTCTCCAGCTCTGCCTCCACGAATTGAGGGCTGGCTGCAGAATATTTCGCCTTTTCGTCCGATGACATTTCATATCACAGTGCTGACCGATGCGGGAACGTATGCGGAATGGTATCTGCCAGATGTGGGGATTCGCCGAAAAATAAAACTGAAGCCTCAGAATGCCAGTAAGATCATGCGAGGGGCAACCGGAGGCCGCTGGCGTACCTATCATGTTGAGGTGGATTCTGCTTATCCGGGAAGTGAAAAGGCAGAAGCCTGGGCAGCCGGTAAATTTCCGATTCCCGTGGTGTCACGTCGCGTTCAGGTTGATCCCTCGGGAGCAGATCAATAATCAGTTGAAGGAAACTCGATGAAGTTATCACTTTCAGTGCGGATCGCTGAAGCAGCCTGTAAGACAAAGTTAAATATTCCCTTTCCCCAGGTCGCAG
>JAGQQP010000652.1 GCA_020426085.1 Planctomycetaceae bacterium
CGATTACACCAGACACCCGCGATGGTACCATCAGATTTTCGTACCGGCGCGGCAAATTCAAGAATATGCCCACCAGACCGGATGACCTCGGCCGTATCACGATCCGCCCGCATATCACCTATGTACGACTGGCCGGTGTTAATTTCACCGTTGATACATTGTTCGAACCATGCCTGCCCTTTCACATCACGGCCGATCAGCGCACTGTTGTCCAGGGGCTTCCCGTCAAATGTAACGGTGTTGGTTGCCACAATCCTGCCGTCAGGTCCTGCTACCAACATGAGGTCATAACAGCCATAGGCCAGCATGTAGTAGTTGATGGCTTCTGTGATGTCCGCAGGAGTCGACTGCGCCATTGGATTAAAGGCAAATGCCTGAACGTCCCCATATCGCTCAAATAAATTGCGATCAATACTCGCCGCGATATCCACCGCGGCTGACTTCATCCGATTGCCTGCACGTTCGTACATGGCATTGTAGGTCGATCGATACGAGAGGAATCCCACCCCTGCCATGGGTATCATCCCGATCAGCAGAAACAGCAGGGTGAGTTTTGTCTTCAAATTCTCTGACTTGCGCCAGGCGAAGTTTGAACCGGTCTTAATCGTCATCTGAATGCTTTCTGACGCGGAAGGTTATTTCGTCGTCTTTTTACGTGACGAAGTCTTCGAACGTTACAGGACATGTCTTGCCGAATATTTCGTCGGATCCGGGAGGTCAAGGGACTCTCCCCAGGAAGAGCCCCCAGGAGGATTGCCCTTCGAAATGTGTGCGTTGAAGTGTGCAAAACCGAGCAGAATCCGCTGAATGCGGTTCTGGTTCAACGCCCCCGGGATCAGGCTTCACGTTTACCAGCAGTTCCACGACATTCAGCCCGAAAAAAGGGGCCAGGAACCAATCGTCCGCAGCCCCCTTCCGGGCGTTTGACTGATGGTTCCTGGCCCCTTTTTTTTCTGAGACCGATGGAAAGCGAATCGACGGCATTTACATCAAATATCGCATCCAGCTTTGTGCGCGAATCAGAAACATCACAGGAATGCCAGCAATCTGCAGATCTTCAGTATAGACGGCAACCTGAGCCTGAGAGCCTCCTGGGAGTCGCAGATCTTCGCTGCTGTCCAGCTTAATCCGGGCAGCGAACATTGTCGGCTGACTGCCTCCGAGATCCGATGGAAGTACTCCGGATGCGGTCAGTTGTCCGGCACCAGAGACATCAATTGCATTCAACACGCGGCCTGTGAAGATCTGACCAGGATAACCGTGCAACGCAACTTCCGCATACTGTCCTGGTTCTAGACGAAGGAAATTTTTCTGGTTGAATGCAGCGACTATGACGCCGCGAGTCGTGTTGTCGCTTTCCAGTACAAAGCTCATAATTGCCCCGCTGCCAGCACCACCCACCAGCATTCCTTCGCGAAGCTGCAGATTTGTCACATAACCATCGCCCGGAGCATAGATCGTCGTTTGAGCAAGATCGTACTGAGCATCGGATAACTGCGTCTCCGCCTGTTCAATTTTCGCTTTGGCAAGATCGACAGACAGCCGTGCCTGCGTGAGACCAGCGGTGGCCTGCGAAAAAGCAGCGTCAGCTTCCGCAAATCTGTTCGATGCAAGATCAAGATCCTGCTGACTCGCGGCTTTAGATTCGAACAGTTTTGCAATTCGATCACGGTTGTCAGTAGAGTATTTCAGGGTCGCTTCCGTTCTGGTCAGGCTCGCCTGCGCGAGTTCGACGGATGCTTCGGCAACTTTTTCGCTCTGCTTCGCTTCTTCCAGCGCGGCGGTCAGGCGTGTTACCGAATTCCGATAGGGCACTTCATCAACTCGAAACAGCACATCTCCCTTTTTAATCGGAGTATTGGGTTCAACCAGGATCTCGGTCACTCGACCTGCCTGCCGTAGCTGAGGAATTACGGGAATCACTTCCTGAAAGACGCGTGCAACCGGTGTGTAGGGATGCAAATACTGCGCACAGAGCAACAGCAGGATAATCAGTGAAGGTCCGACTGACGCTGCCACGATCGCAACCGGCAACGACAGTTTCATCAATTTGAGTTTTTTAAATACCAGCCACAGCACACCGCAGTAGATCGCGGCAAGAATCCAGCTCATCGTTTGCTTCCTCCATCGTTGATCGTCGTGGCAAGTCTGTCGATTCTGGCCTGCAAGGCACTCAATCGGGCCGCTATGGCCTGAACGTTGCCGTCGTCTGAAGTCGCAAAAGATGCGGCCGTATCCGAAGCTGAGGGTTGACTGAGCGTCTTGTACAAATAGATAACAAAGACCGCACTGAGGATTGCCGGGATCATCGTTTTGCCCCTTGGTTAGCGGACTCCAAAGCTACCACAGCTTTTTCGAGACCCGTTAGCTGTTCGGCAATGTCTTTAAGACTCGCCGCCTGCGGGCTTGCCGTCTGGCTGGTCGAGGGATTCCGAACATACGCCCACACGATCGCGACGACCCAGAGTATCCCGGTCGGAAGACCAAGCCAGCCGCAGATATTGATCGCATCGGTCTGAGGATGCCTGCGTGATTTCGCAATCTGCCCTGGCAACGCTGCCAGTATCACGATTAGTCCCAATCCTGCAATCGCAGCCACAATCATAAAGATCAGCACCACCAGCCGAAGCGCCGGGCCAATCGATTCGAATTGATATTCCATACTGACAAAAAAAAAAAAAAAAAACGTTTTTTTTGGAAAAAAAAAAAAAGCTTTTAGAGAAAATTGGTTAAAATTTTTGTTTAAAAAGAAAAAAAAAAAAAAAAAAAAAAAAAA
>JAGQQP010000653.1 GCA_020426085.1 Planctomycetaceae bacterium
CTGAGGGAAGTACAGACGCCAGAGTCCCCCGCTGAACTCCTCTCCCGCTCAGAAATTCAGTCCGCTGTCGTCACCATCATTTCCCGTGTTACAGGCCAGCCGCCGACCGAGATTACACTAGACGACCGCCTCATCGATCTCTGCGACTGAGTCCAGCAGGAACCTGACAGTGTAAGCGATCATTTCACGTAGGGGCAAACCCATGTGTTTGCCCGCAGTATCGACGAGCTTTGCATTGTCGCGCTGCGAACGTTTTTAATGGTCCCGTTCCAGGGGTGAAACCAGTTCGATCATCACCAGGCGGGCGGACACATGGGTCCGCACCCTACAGAAAACTGTATCGGAAACTCTCCAGCCGTTCGAATACTTTTCCTGACAGTTTCGCGTTTTTCGTGGTAGAAGACCGATTATTCCGATTCGTATGCCTGCACTTCTGGTTTCTGCTGGCGGTATAAATGCATGATATACAGGAAGCACATGAAGTCATACACGGTATGCGTGGTGACCGGGATCAGCAGGTTCTGTGGGGTGAAGAGAATCAGCAGCAGGCTCATGTAAACGCCCATCAGTGTTGCCACGATGACGTAGAGCCGCGTGATCGAATGTAAAACGCCAAACAGAATGTTGGTGATGATGATCGCGACGATCAAGCCGTATTGTGTCGCCCAGGATTGCAGCACGCCGCGAAACAGCATCTCTTCACCCAGCCCGATAAAGATACAGAGGATGAACAGTTCCCAGACTTTACCATGTTCGACACGGGGGCCCAGTTCTTCGAGCAGGAACTGCTGGATCTGTTGAAAACCTTTGATCGGCAGTTTGGCCGTCCAGAAGAAAAACAGATATAACGGGAGCGCCGCCAGCACACCAATTAAGAGGTCAGTCCAGTTCCAGCTCAGGTTGGCAAGTGGGCTGACATCCAGTCCCCAGCCGACGCCGAAGGCAATCACGATGATGCCGATCGAAATCAGAGAGCCACCTAAGATGAAAGATTGCTGTTCTGGCGCAGTCGTCTCTTCAAAATCTTCTTCTTCATCCCAGTCGGCCATGGATTATTCGTTCACTCTCTGTTTTAGGATTTCATTGGGATTATAGCACGAAAAGTCCCCAATCCAAATTCTCATCAGCCAGCCAAAGCAGCCAGGTTTACCTGTTTTTACAGTGTTCTGGCTGTTTCGAAACTGCATCTTGCAGAAACTCACCATCTCGAATACATTTTCCCAATCTTAACAGGAAGTTTTGTGAATAGCAGGCGACTCAAGAATGGTTTGTTGAGTTTCGTTCCTGATTCTGTTCAGCCCACTTAATTCTTTTTCATAAGAAGCGGTAGTGCAAGGATGCTGCACCGTTTACGTCAATGGCTCTGTCCTGATCTGGCGATCGATCTGGGAACGGCGAACACCATCGTCGCGATCCAGGGCGAGGGCATTGCGCTGGACGAACCATCGGTCGTCGCGTTGCACAAAGGCAGCCGCAAAATTCTAGGCAAAGGGACCGCGGTCGGGAAGCTGGCCAAACAGATGCTGGGCCGCACGCCTGACAGTATCATCGCGGTCCGCCCGCTCAAAGAGGGTGTGATCACCGACTTCGAACTCTGTGAGTCGATGCTCCGTTATTTCATTCACAAAGCCCGCCATCATTCGCGTGGCTTGCGACCCCGGGTGGTCATCGCGGTTCCCGGCAGTATCACACCGGTCGAGAAACGGGCCGTGTTCAACAGTGCCGAGCGGGCCGGTGCCGGACGCGTCTATCTGATCGAAGAATCGAAAGCGGCAGGCATCGGAGCCGGACTGCCGATTTCCGAACCGATGGCGAGCATGGTCTGTGACATCGGTGGGGGGACGACGGAAGTTGCCATCATGAGCATGGGCGATACCGTCGTCAGTAACTCGGTTCGCATTGGTGGCGACCGCTGCGACGAAGCGATTGTCGAATACATGAAGCAGCATTATTCGCTGCGGATCGGCGTGCAGACCGCAGAGGATCTCAAGCTGGAACTCGGGAGCGCTTATCCCCTGGAACAGGAACTGACGGGGGAAGTCAAAGGCCTGGATATTATCAGCAGTATTCCCCGCAAAGCGATTGTAACCAGTGAAGAGTTGCGCGATGCCTTGCATGGACCGCTGGAATCCATCCTCAACTGCTGCAAGCAGACGATCGAACAGTGTAAACCGGAACTGGTCGCCGATCTGGCTGACAATGGTCTGGTGCTGACGGGGGGCGGTGCGCTGCTTCGCGGTCTGGCATATTACATGAGTGAACAACTGGGAATTCCCGTCCGCGTGGATGAGGATCCTCTGCGGACCGTCGCGCGGGGGACCGCGATCTGTCTCGAACATCTCAGCCAGTGGCGACATGCCTTTGATAACGGCGATGGCGATTTTTAAAGGACGGGTCTCAAGTTT
Organism: Planctomycetaceae bacterium; assembly: GCA_020426085.1. Lineage (GTDB taxonomy): Bacteria > Planctomycetota > Planctomycetia > Planctomycetales > Planctomycetaceae > Gimesia. The sequence goes on from JAGQQP010000653.1 coordinate 2,406, forward strand.
ATGAAACGCGAAACGCGGTTTTCAGAAATCAAACTGGTCCTGCTGGCACTGCTGGTCTCAGGCAGCCTGTATGCAATGCCGACTGCTTATTCCAGTCGCATCTATCATCTGATTCGCGATGCAGCCAGACCCGGTCTGGCACTGGTCCAGCAGTTCAAAAGCTGGGAATCGACAGTGGCCAAGTCGGAGGCTCCCGATCCGCGGTTGAAACAGCTAGAACAACAGTTAAACGAAAGTAAACAGACAAACCGCAGACTGGAACTGCAGTCGCTGCAGGTGACCGAAGAGTTACAGCGTCTGAAACAGACGGGCGTTCCCAACTACCAGACGCAAGCCAGTGACCGCCTGCTGGTTCCCGATCTGCTCGAAG
>JAGQQP010000654.1 GCA_020426085.1 Planctomycetaceae bacterium
ATTTTATTTCCGAAAGTTTGGCCCACGATCCGATTCATGGATATATTCCGTTTACATCAAAAACGGGTATCCCTGAAGAGGAATGCTCAGAGCAGGAGATCATTGACCATGCCTGGGTTCAACGTTTAAGGCACATTCATCAGTTGCAGACTGCATGGTGGGTTTTCCCGTCTGCAGAACATATGCGGTTTCAACATGTATTGGGGGCGATGCATCTGGCATCGGTTGCCATCCATGCCTGGTATGATTCACTCAATAGTGCCTGTCGCAATGTCCCTTCGCTGCCTTATGTGGAGAGCCTGGTACGTCTGGCGGCACTGCTGCATGATGTTGGTCATGGACCGTTTGGCCATTTCTTTGATGATCATTATCTCGATCAATTTGGATTGACTCATGAAGATATCGGGGCCCATATTATCGAGCATGAACTGGGGGATCTGATTCGCGGGATTCGCAGGAATCCCAATGGTCGGCTCAACCCACTGGAAGAACTGGATCCGAAACAGGTAGGCTGGCTGATCCGTCGCCCCTCTGGAGATCGACAGAGTGAAGAGGGTAACCCGGACTGGCTTTGCAAACTACGCGCCATGTTCAGCGGGATTTATACCGTAGACAATATGGATTTCGTCCTGCGTGATGCGTATATGTCAGGTTATAATATTCGTGCGGTCGATGTCTCCCGTTTAATCCATTACAGCTTCTTTACTGCCGAAGGTTTAACCATTCACGGACGCGGATTACAGGCGCTTGTGAATTTTATCGAAACCCGGGCGAATCTGTTTCGCACGATCTATTATCACCGTACGGTTCGCGCACTGGATCTGGCGCTGGAAGAAATCTTTGCGGAAACGATGCAGCACCTGTTTCACGGGAATCCTCTGGAGCATCTGGACGAATATCTGGGGTTCACAGAATCCTCTTTTCTGGTTGATGTAGGCCGTTTTAAAAAGAGTTCAGACCCGGCAGTTCAAGACCTGGGAGAACGCTGGCAGGGGATCCTTTCACGGAATGTTGAGTGGAAAATGGCCTGCGAACGATCTATCAATTTTCATTCAGGCACCGCGGTCCATACTTCGATTTTTTCAGAACCGGAACTCGTGGAAAAGCGGGTACGTGCCAAACTGCCTGCAAAATTAAAACAGATTCCACTGCGTATTGATGTCGCTAAACACTATCATCGACCCAGTGGCCGACTTCCTGCGGGAGGCCAGAACTTCCTGCTGGATCAGGGGACAGAAAAGACTCAGGAACTGCACGACGATGAGTTGTTTCGTGCACTCCCGGTCAGTTTTCTGATCTTCCGTATTTATACTCGAGACCATCTGCACGATTTTGAGATGACCAATGCGCTCAATGCGGCATTGGGTGAGGTCTCCGATTCCAAAACTAATATGTAGTTCTGGTATTGAGTCTGAAACTAACGCCGACTGTTTAAACAGTCTGGCTTGTGAACTCCTGTAAATCACAATTACCTGTCGATAGGGGCTCAGATGGTATTTTCTGGAAAATCTTGAGTTGTTTTCGGTGATTTTTTGCCCAAAGGGGTAAGACAGAGGTCCTGTTGTGTCGGTCGTGTCGACTAAGAGAATTCCATCACATTGGATTCAGGGTCGTGTCGATATCTACAACATGATAGATTTCGAACAGGAACAGATGCTGGAAAATCCCGAGTGGTGTCTCGTTTTGAGTCACTACAGTCAAATGCAGGTCCAAATCAGGGAGCAGGATCCGGAGTCAGATGGCTGGGTCATTCGCCAGAATGAGGTCGAGGGGGTTGTTGCCGAACATCTGCCTCGCATTCATGGCAAGTTGATCGCCTTTGATCTGCTCAAGTTCCAGATTGCCGGCCGCGATTCCGGGGTCTTCTATAAAGTCACCAATGCCGGGAATAAAATGCTCCCGAAGCTGGAGAAAAAGCTCCGCAAACTGCTCGCGACCCAGGCCGCTGAACAGATAGAGCCTGTCGAACAGGACTATGCCAGATCTGCCTGATATCCTGGGAAAGTAATCGCTCTATTGATTCCCCAATGTGGGTCTGGTTCTATTAATTCTGATCTGAATTGCTCTCAGAATTCAGGCGGGAAATAAAAAACGGCCCGATTGCTTAAAGCAATGGGGCCGTCTGAATTCATGTTTGCTCCGCGAGGAGCTCATTCCGCATTAGGCTTTCTTAGGAGCTGGTGCGGGAGCTTTCTTTGGAGGAGCTGGTGCTTCTTCTACTTTAGGCTTTGCTGGTGTAGCAGGAGCACAGCTTGAGCAAGGAGCTGGAGCACAAGCAGGAGCTGGTGCACAGCAGGTTGGAGCTGGTGCACAGCACTTTACAGGAGCTGGTGCACAGCATTTAGCTGGCTTGCAGCATTTTACGCGTTCTGGCTTGCAGCAACGTTCTTTTTTGGGCTTGCAGCAACGAACTTTAACTGGCTTGCAGCATTTTACTCGTTCTGGTTTGCAGCAACGGTTACGGAAACCGAATGCTTCAGCGTCAGAAACGCTGAAAGAAGCAGCGATCATTGTCAGAACAGCGACCAAAGAAAGTGTGACAGTTTTTCGAATCATGGTGTACTCCTCAGATTCAATAATTAAAGTGGTTCCACTTCGCTGAAAGATGAGTCACTACTTCACCCCCCGGCGATGTCCCCAAGCCTACGCACTTGGGGAAAACAGGTCTGTTTTTCTGGTTTGGTAAGATTTGCCGGTTACAGCAAATACGCTGATTACAATACCAGAACGAATTGCGATGTCAAAGTAAAGCGAACACGAAAAATAAAG
>JAGQQP010000655.1 GCA_020426085.1 Planctomycetaceae bacterium
CATAGAACTGAATGATTTTGCAGCCGTTGGGATGTTTCGTAATGCTCGCCATAGTTCTGGCTTTCTATTTAATGGCCCCGTTTCCGAGCTCGGTTAGATTACTATTCTCGTTTTTGTCAGCTCAAGGATTCTCAGAACAACAAAACAGGATCGACAATTACGTATTTATCATGCCGGGATTCTATCAGTCTGGGAACCAATCAACGATGTAAATAATGGTTATCGGTAATAAAGATACCGATTCGTAAACGTTGAAGGTTTCGTATCTGATCAGAAAAAATGACAGAAGAAACTGAATTGATGGGGATTTGTAGCGAGTGGAGACTGCCAGCAGCAGAACATGAGAAATGCGGGAGCTGATTTCAGAGATAACTGTTGAAGAATTTCACATCTTGCCTCGCGCGCGCGACGTAAATACACAGATTCTACCTGGTTGAGACGTCCTGATACAACGGCCCCCCGAGCCCCCCGGGATGATAATTGAATTCCAGGCATAATCAATGCTCATTCTCTTTTGGTAGTTCTGATTCGTCTAATTGTTCTACTGAAACGATACACAGGCCACAGCCTGCAGCCATGAGTCTAAGTTTCTGCAGTAGACCGTCTGTTGTTATGTTCTCGTTGATAGTTTCCAGTGAGACTAAGAATTTAGTTTCGGCCATTGTCCGTACTCCTAGAAATTGCCATTGTTATTATCGGGAGGGAAAATATCTTTCAAATCATCGGACAGCCTAGAGTCTTCCCGTTGCTCAGACTCGGATTCAGATTCACACACAGGTGCGGGAAGGTCCCTTATAGAGGGGGACCTTTCCCGTTCCCTGTCCTTTGTGGAGTGGGATAGCGGTAAACTGTCTTCTTTCCCACTGCTTCCCGCTGTTCCCGCTACTAAGGAAAAATGGTCTGTCAGTCTGCCGTTTCTACCTTTCATGTTCTTACTGATAACCGATCCGGATTCAACTAGAGATTCCAATGCAACGTTGTTTCTAATAGTTGGAAGATTTGCCTTATCCCGAACTTTTGAAGCCGTCAACGGTCCCTCAGCAGACTCCAGTACACGCAAAACGTTATCTTTGTCTTTTTGAGCCTGAGCCTCTTTCTGCTCTTGTTTCCTCTGTTCTCGTTCGGTTTGTTTCTCCGCTCTGGCATTCTTCGCAGGAAATAGTCTGGTTTCCCAGATCCGGCCTCCCTCGTCCTCTATGGAACCTTCATTGATATTCAACGCCCAGCACTGGTTATGACCAGCAGAGCCACCGGCACGAAACCAGAGCTTATGAACGCCTGGTTCATCCGGCTTATACTCTTCTCGACGACCCACTAGAATCCACTGTCGTGCCCATTCCTGAAAACCAGCAAACGCGATTTCTTCCAGCTCCGGTTCAGCAAACTGGTTCTGACCGTTACTTTTTCGTGTATGGTGGGCAATGATGATTGTGCATCCGGTTTCCTGTCCCAGCTCTGTGAGCAACTTTAATTTGTCACCAACAAGAAACAGGTTGCTGGCCCCATCTCCCAAATTTAAGCAGAGGTAAACAGGGTCAAAAATGAAAACATCAAGTTTGTTTTCTTTGATGTATCTCTTGATCGAAGATAAGTCGATAGGATTTGTCAGTGAAGGTAGCTTGAAACAGATATGTAAACCTTCTACTGATTGCGGTAACCACCCATAGCTTTTTGAAATTCTACTGAACGTCTCTTGAATGGTCGCTGCACCAGATTCACCAGACATGATGCCAACTTTATAGCCAGTTGGAACAGCGAATTTTTTAAACAACATATTTGCTGTTGTGAGACAGAATGCAATCGATAATAGAATATTTGTTTTAAGGCACTTTTTAGGGCCTGCGACGATACAGGGTTGACCTTTTACTAATATTCCAGGTATTAAATATTCTTGTTTGAAATCGCCCTGAATGAGTCCCTTAGCGTCTAGAAATTCAAACTGCTTTCTTCCTATCGTCTCAATGGAAGAGTTTAGCTCTGAAAAAAGTGATTCTAGATCGTCACCACGGTCCAGAGCTTCTGAAAGTTCATTACATTTGCTTTTAAGGTTTGCCCGTTCGAGTCTCTCAATGACTTTCTTAACGTAGTAATCAAAATTTGCTAGATTCGGGACAGAGTCCATCAAGTCAAACAGATGTATTTCACCACCTGCATCTGACAAAGTGCCTCGATTTGCAAGGTCTTCAGCTGTCGTTCCCGCATCAATGGGGGTGTTGGCTCTTATCAGGCGCATGATAGACTGAAAAATAATACGGTTTCTCTCACTATAAAAGTGCTCAACCTTTAAAATCGGAGATCCCGTCCCTTCGAATATGGCTAGATTCTGTTTTGGAATCGAACAGCGTACGGGCTACTTTCTTCTTTGGTTCATAGTAGTACAAGGGAAAACACTGGGTTTTCTCAAGAGTATCTAAGCTTGGAATATGATCTGTGATCAATGTGGAAAATCCTTTGTTAGATCCGATTCCGGAGACACAAATAACTTTATTAACATGTATAGAATCTGGAAAGAAATCTTCATTTTGACCTCTTCGATGAATGAACTTTTCTCCCTTGTACATAAATTGCTTTGTGAAAGGTCGATAAATTCCTTTTTCTATTTCGCTCTTTTCAAAATTTGCTGAGTCTCCTTTTTTAAAATGTGCGATGAGACTACTCGACCAACTTATGGTTTGTGGGTTCCTATCAATGAAATCTTCAATCTCTACATTCGATTTGTTTTTTTCTTTAAGATATCGTGCGAGTTGATCATTATAATTCTGGACTG
>JAGQQP010000656.1 GCA_020426085.1 Planctomycetaceae bacterium
ACGCGAATTTCTTCAGTTACACGATCATCACGATTGATGGTGTGGTTCACACCGGGATCATTTCCTCCGACAGCGGGGCCTCCATTACCCTGACGCAGCCGGAAGGAAAGACGATTACGATTCTGAAGGATGAAATCGACGAGATGAAATCGAACGGTGTCTCTCTGATGCCGGTCGGCCTGGAGAAATCGATTGATCCACAGCAGATGGCCGATTTGATTTCCTTCATCAAAAACTGGCGTTATCTGGGGGGACAGGTTCCCAAAGAGATCGCCAAGCCTCAGTAAAGCTGAGCCTATAAGATCAGCATGGCATCACCATAGCTGTAGAAGCGGTATTCTGCTTCTACAGCTTTTTTGTAGGCTTCGCGGATGAATTCCGAGCCGGCAAAAGCGCTCACCAGCACCAGCAACGTCGACTTGGGAAGATGGAAATTCGTCAGCAGGCAATCGACGGCCTGAAACTGATAAGGGGGATAAATGAAAATATCCGTCTCTCCCTGCCAGGCCTGCAGTGATCCCTGTTGTGCGACGGATTCCAGTGTGCGAACGCTGGTTGTACCGACACAGACTATCCGGCCTCCCCTTTCGCGAGTCTGATTCAGCAGCCCGGCGGATGAGGCAGGTAGCTCGCACCATTCCGAATGCATTTTGTGCGCTTCAAGCGTCTCAACAGAGATGGGTTTGAATGTTCCAATGCCGACATGCAGCGTCACGTTGGCAATGCTGGTTCCCTGTTGCGTACAGCGTTCCAGCAGCTCAGGCGTGAAATGCAATCCGGCAGTCGGAGCAGCGACCGCGCCAGGTTGATCCGCATATACGGTCTGGTAACGTTCCCAGTCTTCCTCGGTCGCGAGTTCCCGTTTCATATAGGGGGGCAGAGGCATCGTTCCAAAATGCGCCAGCAGGCTGTGGTGATCTTCATCGGATCTTACGAGAGCAGTCCAGTAACCTTCCGCATCCTTTGACAATAATTTCAGCGTGACCTGTTTCTCGAGTGACCGTTGATGCGCGGGACGCAATTCAATGATTTCGCCCGGATTCAGCTTTCCCCGGGTCTTACTCATTAATTTCCACTCGCCTGGAGAATGGGAACCCAGGTAGAGGCCTTCCCATTTTCCCCCCGTGGACTGGCGCGTGCCGAATAATCGTGCCGAGAGAACGCGGGTATTGTTCAAAACCAGACAGTCCTCCGGCTTTAAATATTCAGGCAGATCAGAAATCGAACCATGCGTGATGGACTGGGACTTGCGGTCGAGGATCAGCAGGCGCGACTGATCCCGCTGCTGAGTCGGCTCGGTCGCGATCAATTCGGGAGGCAGTTCATAGTCAAACTCGTTTAAATCGGTCATTCAGCAAAGTTCCAGCTGGTTTTCAGGTAATCTATCGCTTATTCAGAGGGTGAAGGTCAGAGTCTGCTTCTGTCAGCATGAACAGGGATCATCGATCGTTTCGTCGGCCAGACGGTGGAAAATGATGGATTTTAACGGAGGTTTTCATTTTCTCCGGATTCAATGAATACTAAACCCAGATCTAAGCTTGTCGCGCATTGGGACCTGCGAACAATAGACAGTCAGTGAACAAGAGAAAACGTCTCGACTTCCTGTTCCGAAGCGGGAATATCATACTGATAACGAGACAGTTATGAAACGGGATGCTTCCCGCATTCTGATAAAATCAGTGATGTGCTCAGAGAGATGATGTTTGGCTGATCTAACCAGACCCATTCCGATCGCGTTTTGTATTACCGGCCTGCAGCCCGGCGGCGCGGAACGTGCGCTGGTACAGATCGTCACGCGACTGAATCGGGAGCGCTGGGCACCGGTGGTCTACTCTCTGTCAGGGACCGGTCCGCTGGTGGAGCGACTGGAAGAAGCCGGAATTCCCACGGAAATCCTGCAGGTTCGGTCGGCCTGGGATGTGCGCATCATCAGGAAACTGGCACAAAAACTGAAAGTCCAGAAGCCGCTTTTGCTGCAGACTTTTTTGTTTCACGCGAATCTGGCAGGTCGACTGGCAGGCAGGCTGGCGGGTATCCCGCATATCGTGTCCGGTATTCGCGTTTCAGAGAAACGGAAAAATGGGCACCTGCTACTGGATCGACTCACAAATCGCCTGGTAGAGCTGAATATCTGCGTCAGCCAGTCGGTGGCTGATTTCTCGATTCAACAGGGAAAACTGCCTGCTTCTAAGGTCATGGTGATTCCCAATGGCGTTGAGTTTGAACTGTTTGATCAGGCGGAACCTCTCGATTTAAGTCCCTGGGGAATTCCCAGTGGCGCGAAAGTCGTGTTGTTTGTCGGCAGACTGGATCCCCAGAAAGCACCCTGTGATCTGTTAACGGCGTTTGATCGCTTCGCCCCGGAGGCGGCTGATTTTCATCTGCTGTTTGCAGGGGAGGGACCGTTGAAAGCAGATCTGCAGGAGAAAGCGAATTCTCTGTCCTGTGCAAATCGGATTCATTTTTGTGGCTGGCAGGCCCAGATTCCTCAGCTCATGCGCGCTGCCACCTGTCTTGTGTTGCCTTCCCTGTGGGAGGGAATGCCCAACGTGGTTCTGGAAGCGATGGCTTCCGGATTACCCGTTATTTCAACCCGCGTTGATGGTGTTTCTGAGCTGATTCAAAATGGGGAGCAGGGGACTCTGGTGGCGACGGGAAGTCCTGACGAGATCCAGCAGGCCCTCCAGGATCTGAACACCCAGACTGCCAGGTTTACCAAAATGGCGAAGAGTGCGCAAGCTCTTGTGAAGAATGAGTTTACA
>JAGQQP010000657.1 GCA_020426085.1 Planctomycetaceae bacterium
GTGCACTGAGGTCACATAAGTCAGTTCGACAGCATCCGCTCGTTTGCAGATCAGGCCACCACTGGTTCATGGCGTGCCCCTTGTCGTTGAGTAAGTCGATTGGTTTCCAGTTCATCCCAGTCAATCACATAGGGTCCTGATTCCTCTGCTGCGGGATCAACCGTCTCATCGGGCTCCGCTAATAAAAAGCCCAGACGTTTCACGGTCGACATGCTTTCGCCAGTTGCCAGGGCAACGGCCCGATTTAAGTCTGCCTGTTTCATCAGTTGTCTCCTTCAATACGAAAATGTTTAAACAAAAAAAGCCCCGGCCCTGCAGAGACGATTCTGCAAGACCGGGGCAAAACAGTTAGCAAATTAAGTCGTCAGGTTTCAGGGACCGGTATCTGGAGACAACCAGTGCTGCTCCAGCCAGTCCGTTTCGGCTTTCAGGGCAGCACTCCGCTGTGCGAATGGTCCCAGTTGTGGTCCCTGGACCGGGGACAGGTCCACCAGCCACTGACCGGCGGCATCCGGTTCGACGTAAGAGCCACGTGAGATGGCCAGTCGACCGAGGGTTGCCAGGTCAATGGCTTCCGAGTAAACGCAGTGCACCGTCCCCTGTGGTGAGATTAAAAGTTTCATATGGATTCACTCATTTGGGGGTTCGGATAATCTGCCGACGCGGACGGTCGATTAACAGACCATCCAGGGCTGCCTGGACTCCGGACAGCTCAGAAGCCACCTGCTGACGGAGTTCACCACGTTTCCGCAATTCCTGGGGCTGGATGCCCTGTACGATCCCCTGGCACTGGGCTACCAGCACATCCAGCTGTTCGTTGGAGCGTACATTCAGGGAACGGAAGCGCTCAAAGAACTCATGCAGGTTGCCCATGGCGGAATCCCGGAAGACTTTGGGCCGGCCATCGGCCTGGCCACTCAATCGATCCGTCAGATGCGACACCAGCTGTGACAGTTCGCCCAGAAAGGCGTCTTCCGCCAGCCTGACTGCCTCTTCGAACCGCGATTGCACGCGCTGGCATTCCTGTTCGTAGAGCTCAGGGTTGAGCTGCCTGAGGTAATCCGGTGGTTCGACGCTGGGAAAGTCCCAGGAAACCTCGAATAGTCCGATCATGCTCACGGGATAATCATCGTCGTTGAAGAGACTTCCCAGACGTTCCCGGGCTGCTGACTTCAGGTACAGATATTGTTCATCCAGTTGTGAGACAGCTTCATTTAGCTCTTCTGTGAACTGGCGCATCTGCTCCTGGAAAGAATTCAGGGCATCCTGGCGCAGTAACCGTATCCCTGATTCCGGAAAAGGCAGGCTGATGGAAGTCCAGTACGAGCGCACCCGCTGACGGACCGCATTCACGGCTCGGAAACGGGGATGTCCTGTATCCAGCAGTTTCTTGCCCGCACTCAGGAAGGTCCCTTCCGCACCAAACGATTCTGCAGCCTGGGTCTTCTGATCGCGTGTCAGTGACTTGCGTGTGCCGAACCATTCAAAACTGATACGCGTGGCACACATCGTTGATCGCAGCCGATCAATGGGATCGGTGCGGGTATTTACTTCATCAATAGCAGTCATAGTCATATTGTCTCCTTAAATAGAGTGTGGTTTAGTTTCGGTGGGGATCGCGTGAGAGATTCCGGCGTGAACGCGAACCAGAACGCTCGTCGTTGCTAAAAATTCCAGGCTGTTCTGCTGACAGACAGCGTCTGCTGGCCCAACGCCTGAGACGGGCCACCGATTCGGCGGCCGTGACCGCCACGGGAACCACGTTTTCTGCGGCCTGGATTAACGGAACATCCAGCAGTGCCGCCAGTCGACAGCAGGCCCGGATTTCCGAACCGGTCCAGTGCCGGTCGTCCGGCAATGGCTGATCTGGCGTAAGGCCAAACAGCTCACGGTACAGACGCCAGATGGCCTGCTTCTGGTCATCTCCCGGTAAATCCAAAAAGAATAATGCATCAAAGCGTTCGGCCCGCACAAACTCCGGCGGCAGTTTGGAGATGTCGTTCGCAGTGCAAACTACAAACACATCTGAAGTATGGTCGTTGAGCCAGCCCAGTAGCGTTCCCAGCATACGTGTGGAAACACCGCTGTCAGACTGACCGGAAGAGGCTGAACCACTTAATCCTTTTTCTACTTCATCAATGAAGAGGACAGCTGGTTGCATGGCGTCGACGATCCGGAGGGCTCTGCGAGTTCGCTCCTCTGTTTGCCCGACCAGCGCGCCCATTAACGCTCCCACATCCAGTGTCAAGGTGGGACGCCCTGTTTCTTTTCCGAGTGCTTTAGCAAACGCACTCTTTCCTGTCCCAGGAACCCCCAGCAGCAACACGCCTCTGGGACGAACAGCTGTAACAGCCAGTTCCCGAGGGCGGAGTGCCCGCACACAAAAGGCTTTGAGGGCTTCCAGACCGCCCAGACCAGTAAACGATTCTAACCCCTGGTGCAACGATAACAGGCCGCTTTTTAGCAACGTCTGGGATTTCAGTTCCAGTACGACCGAGGCTTCGATTCGGCCATGGCGTACCAGGGAGAGACTGAAGGCCCCTTCCGCTTCATAGCGCGTCAAGCCTGAGGCAGCGTCCAGGACACGTTCCAGCTCAGGTCCCTCCGGCAATTCTCCCGCTTCCGTGGCGATACTGCGGGCAATTTCCAGCAGTTGATCGCGATCAGGAAGATCATGCTCCAGGCAGACGAACAGTTTTTCCAGTTCTGTGGGGATCTGGACCAGGCTGGAAAGAATGACAATAAATGTCCGTGCCTGTT
>JAGQQP010000065.1 GCA_020426085.1 Planctomycetaceae bacterium
GAAGAAGAGTTCGAAGAAGAAATCGAGCCGGTCTCGTTTCAAGGGGCACTCAATGGTCAGCCTGCGAACTTGAAAGACAACGCACGGCTGGTGAAAGCAGGCCTGATGCCTGCAAAAAATATCATTACCGACGGGCTGGCGTTGCGTGCAGAGCTCATCCGATTTGAACCGAAGGGGGAACGTTACCAGGTCCTGTTTTATGTCGATGGTGTCCCCAGCCCCGGCCCGAAACTCTCCAAGCAGCAGGGAATGGCGGTTGTGCAGGTCATCAAACTGCTGTCCGGCTTGAATATCCAGGAACGCAAGCGTCCCCAGACAGGAGGCGTTTCTGCAGAACTGGAAGAAGTATCGTACCAGTTGCGTGTCGCGACGGCGCCAACACCGGATGGTGAGCGGCTTTCTGTCAAAGCAATCAACCTGAAGTACCCACTCGATCGAGCAGACGACATCGGCATCACCGAGGAAATCAAAGACAAGATTCGTGAACTGAGTACGGGACGCAGTGGGTTGATCATGGTCAGTGGCCCTCCCAACTCCGGCACAACTACCACGACTGTTGGTGTGGTGCGTTCGGTCGACGCTTATCAATACACGATCTTTGCCTTAGCCGACCCCGAGCATCGCGAATTGAGTCATATTGCGACCCTGGAAAAAAAAGAAGGGGACACATTCGACGATGAATTACGCCGCATCATCCGGATGGAAGCAGATATCATTTACATCTATCCCATTACGGATGAACAATATGTCGCCAGCATTCTGAATGTCGCCGATGAAATTACGATGATTGCAGAACTTTCAGCGAAAGATGCGATCTCGGGTATCGTTAAATACTGCAAACTGGCAGGCAATCTGGAAAAGGGAGTGAATTCGCTCAAAGCGGTGGTTGGTCACAAACTGATCAGAACTCTGTGTGATCAATGTAAAGAAGCGTTTCGCCCCAACCCGAAGCTCATTGAAAAAATGGGGCTTCCCAAATCCACGAAAATGCTTTACCGGCCGCCACGTCAGACCGTGGATGAGGACGGCAATGAGATCGAACCTTGTGAAAAGTGTGATGGTCTGGGTTACTACGGCCGCACACTGATGCTGGAAATGATCGAAATGACGGATGAAATGAAGAAGCTGATCATCAGTGGCGCCGAACCTGCCAAAATCAAAGCGTTTGCGAAAAAGCAGGATATGCCCAGCTTCCAGAAAGATGGCATCCGACTGGTCGCCGAGGGTAAGGTTTCCATGGATGAACTGCAACGCGCGTTCAAATCATAATTGAAACGACGATTTCCTCCAGCAGAATCGAATTCAAAAATCACCTGTGATATCAGGGGAAATGCGCAAATGTTTCGGGCTGACCCGGCCGATACTATGCTACGCCCCACCTGATCCCCTCTTGAAGATCGCTTCGATTCCACCTTTCAAACTTCATCCAATTTCGCGAGGCAACCTATGGTTACACGCTCCCGAATGATTGTGCTCACTGTAATTCTTACTGGTTTCGCCATTTATCCTTGCATTACTTCAGTTCCAGAGCAAAGCAGTAAAGTTAGCCCCGAGGCGTTACCTGAATTCTATAGCAGAGATGTGGTTCAGTATTACCCTGTTGATGCTCAGGGAAAGTATGCTGACCAGCGTCACATTCTGGAAGCATATAAAATAGAGCGCATCGGTAAAGTTGTTGAGTCTGAGCCTCATTAGTCTTCCGCAGTCTAAGTTCAACACAAATCAAAGTCGTGTTGAACAGTTGACGTCCCAATACGGAACTTTCAGACCGATCGAGGATAAAGTGTCTCTATGTTCATGGCCCGCCATATCTATGTTCTGCAGAGTTTCTTTATACAAAATCTTGTCCGATTAAGCAGAATATACCGAAGATTCCGGTTTTGCGTGTCGATAAAAGAAGTACACACGTTGTAGTTTTGTGTGGCCTTGCAATCACTTTACATCGAAGTGACTGGATTCAGTACAAGGACGGACTGTTCCCAAGGTGTTCCCGGCTCCTGTCTTACCCTGTTTACACGTCTCCCCAACAGGTGCCTTTTGACAACTTTATCTTTCCGAGGAAAATCATGGTGATTCGCCAGCTAAAAAATTGGTCAAGTGTTGGAGTTCTGGGTTTAGCATTGATCGGATTAACCAGCACCGGTTGCCAATCCAGCATCGGTGGCCAGACATTGCCTTCAGCGTATTACCTGAATGACGATGTACAGTTCTACCCGGCAGGACCTGAAGAACAGCTCTACAATCAGCGGGAAGTACTGGAACAATACAAGCTGGAACGCAAACTCCAGCAGGATCAATAATCATTCACTGAAAACTCCAGCAGGCGTGGTTCCGATCCGCCTGCTGTTTTTACCACAAGTGACTCCAAACAGGGGGGACCCTTTCGCGCCTAACGACGGTTCAATGCGCTGGATTATTTGAACTGTCAGCGAAAGGATATTAGCCGGACGCAGAGAACGGGACTCTCGCCCGGCTTTTTTCATTTTATCGCTTCCAGCCCCTCTACCGCTTAGAGCGTCTTCGACATCTTATCGGCCAGGCGAGTGAGAGCCGGGCTGACGTCAGTTGGTTTAAGATGCACGTTGATGACACTCAAGCTGTCCTTATTCGCCAGGGCGGCTTTGATGGCTTTCTCCAGGTCACCTTCCGTACTGACTTCGAACCCCCAGCCCCCTCCGATCAGATCGGTGATATTATGATATTTCCAGTCAGGAATATCATTGAACGGGCCTTCCTGCAGAAAACGTTCGGTCGTATATCCTTTGTTATTGAGCACGATCACAATCGGGTTGAACCCCAGCTTGAGTGCCGTGGAAAGCTCCAGACATGTCATCTGGAACGCACCATCGCCCACCAGAACAATCGGTCTCAGACTCTGATTGGCTACCTGTGCTCCCAGAGAAGCAGGGATCGCAAATCCCATAGATGTATAATAGGCAGGGCTGAGGAACTTGGTATGCGTATTAATCATCAGATCAACGGCCCCGAACAGACAGTCGCCGACATCTGTGACGACTACCGTTTCATCAGTCAGGATCTGATTGATGCTTTCAAAGAGATGTTTTGTTGTGACTGGCTGTGTCGGTTTGACCTTGAAATCAGCCTGCTGCGGACGGACATTATCGGGGATTTTTCGGGTAACCACTTTCATTTTCTGCTTTTCAAGGGCGGTTACAAAGTCTGAGAAAATCACATCATGAAAGTGATGATAGCTGATTCGCAGTTTTTCGCTGGTAGCATAAATACATTTCCCCGGATCCAGATGCGCGGTGTAAATTCCAAGGTTGATGTCCGTCATAAATGTTCCCAGGAGGATGACGCAATCACTCTCCTCGACATACTTCTGGACCTCTCCTCGTCCCATGGCCCCCTCATAGACTCCCAGATAAAGCGGGTGAGACTCGCTCACGACCGACTTTCCCAGGATCGTGGCACACATCGGGATATTAAACTTTTCAGCAAACCCAACCACCTCTTCCCGTAAACCAAAGCGATGAACTTCAACCCCTGCTATGATCACAGGCTTCTTGCTGGCTTCAATCAGTTCCTTCGCTTCTGCCAGCGATTCTCGCAACGCATTTTTATCACTGACGGGCTGACTGTCATCAGGCACGTGGGGTATTACAGCCTGCTTATGAACGCAGTCGCGAGGCAATTCCAGATACACCGGCCGTTTAAACCGGACACATGCTTCCAGACACCGGTCGATTTCCTGGAATGCCGTCATAGGATTATCGAGTAACGCCGTTGCGACGGTTATCTTTTCAAAGACATCACGTTGCGTATGAAAATCTTTGACACGATGATGGAGCAGGGGATCTGTCGCCCGCTCTGACATGCCCGGTGCGCCACTGATGACAATCACCGGAGACTTTTCCGCATAGGCTCCCGCGATCGAATTACACAGGCTCAAACCGCCGACACAATAGGTGACACAGACTGCCCCCAGGCCATGAACCCGCGCGTAGCCATCCGCTGCATAGCCAGCATTATCTTCACGGGTCGTTCCAATGACTCGAATCGGACTCTCTTCCAGCATCCCATAAAACTGCAACACAAAATCACCGGGGATACCAAACAGATCGGTGATGCCATAATCCTGCAACCGCTGCACCAGATAACTGCCAATTGTGTGCACTTTTCCGTTGCGATTCTCGGATTTGGAACGGGAAGCAGGTTTCGCGGAAATACGTGATTTCGTTGAGGCGGGTTTTGAACTTGTTGTGGATTTTCGAGCTGACATCTCAATTCCTTCCTTGCATATATGCTGATTCATTCAGAGAAATTGTGATCTAAGATCTGTCTAATTCTGATTATAACAGACAGAAGGAACTGAATAAGCGACAATTCTCTAAGCCATTTATATCACGGTACTTGCGTCACTGCAAAATCGCGTAAGACAGGCAGAATTTAACTGGCTCACCTCTGGAGCAGTTTTCGGATTCCTCTTCGTTCAGCATGCCTGACCGGAGCCTGTTCACCCGCGGGAGTAGCAGGCAGTTCAGCAGTGTCTCCGAACTGTCCCCAGTAGCTGCATAAGAGTCGGTAACAGTCGAGATAACGCTGTGAATCCCAGGCCAGGGCAAGGGTCGAAACCAGCTTTGTCAACTGGCGATCATCCTCGGGGGAAATCTGATGGATTTGCAAATCGACGTCATCAATCCACAATTTTTCTGGCCCCAGTTTTTCGACTACGATGTGGGCATTCTGGATTTGGTCTGCAGGGATGTCTTTGACACGAAACAGATATTTGCGCCATTGCTGATCCACAGAAATAATGGCGGACTGTACTTTCAATTTTCCGTTCTGTTCGGCTTCGAGTGCAATCCGAACCTGCATATCGCTGGCCTTTGACTTCATCCAGACACTCATGTTCAAATAGCGGGAATCCTGAAGCGGAATTTCATTTGTGCGAAGAAAATTACTTCCAGGTACATCTCCCAGAAGCAGTGAAGTTTTTCCGGAATGGGCTTCTGTGGAATCGATGGTCCAGGCATTCCTCTGAGGAGCTTTTGTCTCCCAGCCAGCCAGTATATAATCCCGCGAACTTTTGCTTTCAAAATCGGCATGAAAGACAACAGCCGTCAGCTCATCCATCGACTGATGCAACTTTACCAGACTTTGTTTCTTCTGTTCGATCCTGGCCTGCAGATGCATGAGATCCTGTTCGGCGATATTGCATCGAACTGACTGGACCTGAATTTGTGAATCATCGATCCGAAATGCCTGAAAATCAAACGGCTCAAGCAGCACCGAGTATCGTCGTAATCCATCTTTTGCCTGTACTGGCGTCATTGATGAACCAGACTTGAGTGAGATGAGGGACACTTCCGAAGGTACTGCCAGATCAATGGTCACTTCGCAGGGATAGGGGAAATCATTTACTGTGTAGAAAAAGGCTTTTTCTTTCCCGCGAGACAAACGAGTAATCACAGGCTGAGATGCTGCATTGACAGTCTGAAATGGACGGGGAGGTAATTGCTGAAATTGTCGGCGGATTAATTCAGTCGACCGCTCCTGGCCAAAAGGAATCGTCCAGCCACCATCAAAAATGAAGTAGGGATCCTGTCTGGCAATCGAATGTATATAGCGGATGCGGTTATTTTCAGCAGCAGGCACGGCTTGTGAAACCAGCCAGGTAAACGCTGGTTGCCAGGGAGAGATGTTGTCAAATTCGGCGATGCGAATTTCGACTGGATCATGATAGAACAGGGAGCCACTTAAACGAGATTTGAATGCATCATCGACAGTGGGATGCGTATTCAGAACATGCTTCAGGGAAGTGGTCTGCTGTTTTGCATCATAATGACCGGGGCGAAGCACAACCGCATTTTCAATCTGATCATAATGTGAAAAGTCTAATCCCATTTCCATTAAAACAGGCCGAAACATGGCCCCTGCCTTCAAAGATGAAATGACATCTCCCTCCCGACTGTGGGAAGGCAATAGTTCGCGTGCGGAAAAAACAATCTGGGCGTCTGGTGATTCTGCCTGCAGCATATCGGCCAGTAACTGATGCAGCTCCCTGATTTTCTGACAACGCCATTGCGTCCACTGGGGCAGCGCGGTAGTCGTTAAAAATCGGAAACGCTCCTGATACTTTCCGGATTCTGTCGCGACGGGAACTCTAACACCAGTCTCTTTCTGAAACTGCTGGATCGTCTGATCATCATAGCCCCATTCCAGACCTGGCAGCTGAAGGTATCCATTCAGGCTTAATTGAACTGCGACCCCCTGAAATGAAGGATGGTCTTTGTAACGAACCACCAGTTCGCGAAAGATTTTCACAATCTCTGCCTGGACCCGAGGATCCAGCGGGTTATAAAAGGGTGCCTGACCACGGGATGTCCCCTTTGCTTCACGCCAGGTTTGCCCCGTTGAATTGACCAGTTCGATCCCGGTCGATTTACCGGAGTCATCCTGCAGCATCTGCTCCAATGAATTCAGCATGGAAGAAAACTGCAGCTCCGGAATCAGGCTTAACTTTTCCCGATTGAATATCTGGAACAACAGCTCCAGCACATCCTTCCGTACAATGTCCTGCCCGGTAGAATGATAGACCCCTGAATCATAACGGGGAGTCGGTGTCAGAAACTCTGAAGGATAGAGACCGCTGCCATCAGCAGAAACGGCCATCAGCACACTGTTGAAATGGTGGTATTTCAAATAGTAAGCCAGACGTTCGCCAGCTTCACGAAAAGTCTGCCAGTCATCCAGGCTGCGATTGCTGTTTCTGTCTAATACCTGTGTGGCACCAAAGATCTCCGGCAATAAAGGCTTCTGAAGATACGGGCCGGTCAACCGACTTTTTTCTTTCAAGGAATTAGATTCGTCGGCATACTCATTCCGCGGATACCATACGACCGGGAGTTCGTAGACTTCCACCTGAGTGGCTACAGCTGGTCTTTCCGATCCCAGGCTGTGAAATAACAGAATTGGATTATCTACCTTTGGCCAGAACAGGATTTCAGCCTGCAATTCTCCTGATTGATCAACAGCAGACATATCCAGCTCAGTTTGATAGACACCGGAATCAATACCAACAGGAACGAGTTGACCTGCAGCATCTGGTTCCAGAATACTGAACCCCAATCTGGCACCCGCACTACGTGGATAGGTTACCAGAAGTTTGTGCGGGCGATGTACGTTTTTTACTCTTAAATGACAGGCAGACCAGGGAGGAGACTGTTGATCTGCCTGATCTGCAGCTGGACTGGATTTAAAGAAGGATTTCAATGAACTCCTGAACCGACTGCCGGGACGTCGTTTGATCAGATCACGATGATCAAGCGAATCACCGAAAGACAATTCATCGACCAGGGTTCCGTTATGATGAACAGAAGTCTTGATACGTGGTAGTGGTGGTTTAGGGGAGATTACAGCAAACTGAGCTACCGCCCGATGGTCTCCCATTGAAACAATCAGATCATACTCACCTTTAGCAGGTGCATTGAGCTTCAGACGAACGCCCTGTTTCAGTAATTCAGTCAGATCCAGGTCTGTAATGGAAACAGAACCTGAAGTGATGAACTCTCCAGTCCGAGCTCTCTGAACAGACCAGGTCAGTTCCTCTCCGGGTGATTCCGTTTTGTTGAAGAGAAAACGGGGAAAAGCCTGCACTACAATTTCTTCATCTGGCTTGAAAACGAGATGAGGATGGTCGACCTGCAGGACGAAATCATCACCGGGTGCCTGCTGTACGATCAACTGAGCCGAGGAATGACTGACGGGAAGAATATCTTTTTGTTTCAGTAGCTCTTTCACGGAATACTGCCGCGTCAGAGAGACACTCTGGTCATCGCGATCCTGTACGACCAGTTTGAGATTCGCGTCAGTTACGCCTCGCAAGACGAACTCAACACTGTTAAACACACGCCGTGAGCGAGGCTGGTAGCGAACGAGCTGCCCTGATCGTTTTATAACGGCTGCTTCATCAGCGTCAACACCGAGTGATTTCACTGACAGCAGTTCGCAGCCCGTTAATTCAAACTGCGCCCCCCAGTGACGAGGGATAGCCTCTCCCCATTCAACACGAATTCTGACAGGGATCGTAAGGTCTTCATTGGCTCCTGCATAACAGGGAGCCAGAAGCACCATCCAGAGGATAGTCCATGCGATAATTAAAGATCGTTTCACAGAAACCTACTTTTCCGCGTGATGGAAGTCCGAGAATCGGGGCCCGCTCGAATTGAGCATTCAATTGAAAGTCAACAGGCTGTGAAGAAGTGATTATTAAGGTGAGCGCGTGAATTATAAATATTTCCCGATTTGGGCCAAGGGCAATTATTTTCGGTAAAGAACTGCAAAAATTGGCACTACTCCCGAAAGTCGACTTGACTCAAAACCCCAAAACTGTCAAAAAACGCATCCTCTCTTCCAGTTGTGACGGATCTCTCAATCCAGAATCAGCTGTTACTTACGATTTTGGGAAACACCGCCTTATCTCTCGGCTCGTTTCTCCAAAATTGCAAAATCAAATCTCACTCCTCTCAAAACCCCAATACCTACCTGGACTAATCATGATGTTAAAAAACGGTTTCTCTCTGGTAAGCTGCTTTTTCCTGCTGGCATTTGCAACCGGCTGCGCTTCGTTAGTTGAAGTGACAGCGATCGAACAGTTTTCAAAGGCCATCGAAAATGAAGACCTTAAATCGCTCAAACATCACACGACCATGAAATTCTCGAAGGTTGCCTTAAGGGATAAGGCTTCCATGGACGATCTGAAGGTCCTCAAGATTCCTACGGGGGAAACTACGATTGTCGAGATCACTGACATTTCTGAAAATCACAAGAAAGTGGTAGCAGAAGTCGGTAAAAACAAGAAAAAACTGCTCTATGAACTCAAACGTGTTACTAAAACAGGTGAGTGGGTTGTCGATGATATTTACATCAATCAGAAACAGAAGAATCTGAACGTGATGAAATCTGTGACTGAGCAGATGGATTTGCTGCTCACTGTCCGCGAATTCGTTGCTGCCTGGGAAAAAGGGAATCGTGACGACATCCTGGAAACAACAGATGGCGAATTCAAAGAAAGCCTGGAACAACTTCACCCGGCCTTCCTGGCAAAACTTTCAAAGCGAGTCGCCGGCGAATCAAAAAACACGAAATACCGCCGTCCCGACGCACAACTGGATACAAACATTGCCATTATCCGACTGCCTCGTCGCTCAGGAGAAATGGTCATTTCCATGAAACTGAAGGACGGGAAATGGAAAGCCAGCGATGTTGCTGTAGAGTCCAAGGTGGATGGACAACATCTCGCTTCTGCCAAGAAGCAGGCAAAAATGTTACTGGCAGTCAGTCACTTCCTCGATGCCTATAACCAGAACGATAAAACGGAACTCAAAAATTACTCAACGGAACAGTTTTTCCGGGGCAGTCTCGACTTCGCAGATCTGAAGCTGGCTGCTTTACCTCACTCGCAGGATGCTGCAGCTGACTATGAACTGAAAATCGAAAATAATCTGGCAAACTTTGTCACCCAGAACGATGGAAAAATGATTAATTTATCGCTGGTCAAAATTGAATCAGACGAAATTGATGTTCCGGATAAATATCTGATTGAAGAAGTCACACTCTTTCAGGACCAGGGAAATCAACAGGTCACGTTGACTTCGTTATTCTCGACTCGGACGATCACAATGGTATTCAGTGAAGCTTTAGCTAAACGCGATATGAAAATCCTGGACTTCAGTTCGACTCCCGACTTCTCAACCCGAGTCTGGAAACAGGTCGCCCCCCAACTGGTTTCTCAGTTGCCTTTAAATGAGATCACAGAACCCGGATTTGAAATTCTGGATATTCAATTCAATGGTGCCATCACAAAGGTATTCGCTCGACAGGGAAATCTGCCCGTCACGTATATTTTAAGAGAACATCTGGGACAACTGCTGGTTGATGACATTCAACTGGACCTGAAAGGCCGTCCTTCTTCAGTGAAAGATACACTGGAAATGATGATTCGAGTCCAGAACTATGCCTTCTCGATGCACGAACAGAATATTCGAAATCTGCAGCGTCATTCCTCGCGCGACTTCAATGAACTGGTCTGGCGACAGGTAGACCAGGTTCCACAGACCGCCTATAACATCCCTGAACTCCTCATGTCTGATCTTGTCAGCCTCGAAATTAATGAAAATGAAGGCTACTCCCGAATTCAACTGGGAAACAAAGAACGAGGAGCGACCGTCCTGTTTATCAAACAGCAGGGACAGTATGTGGTGGACGACATCATGATCAATTCTGATTCGGTAGCCTCGCGTTATCTTTCCACCAAGAAAGAGCTCCGTATGTCAATGGCTGCCACTTCGGGCACATTGAAGCAGCAAGCGGTCCAGGCAACCTATACAATCTCGAATGAGACTGTTCCCGAAAGACTGGCAGTCCCGCAAGCGGAACCTGTATCCATTCCGGAAATTCAACCAGCAGCATTCGAAATCCCTCAACAGGAGCCTTAAAACTGCTCGGAGTTTTCCGACATGACATCGGAATTCAAATATCGAATGTGTTTGTGAACGCTGACATTGACACT
This sequence comes from Planctomycetaceae bacterium, assembly GCA_020426085.1. Lineage (GTDB taxonomy): Bacteria > Planctomycetota > Planctomycetia > Planctomycetales > Planctomycetaceae > Gimesia. The sequence goes on from JAGQQP010000065.1 coordinate 10,535, forward strand.
TTGATACCGGGTTTTCAGATGCCCGGTATCAAACAGGTCTTCGCGTAATAATTCCAGGTCATCAGAACCTACGGCATTCGCGAAGATTTTGGACAGGTAGCTGACTCCCAGTTTGGAAGGCTGATAGCGGTGCTCATCGTAAAAGGCAGGGTGCAGAGTCCGCGGGTGAATTCCGCGCCAGGCATCTCGCAGTGAGTTTCCGTTGATCGAGCTGACATAAAAGCCACGCTGCTCATTCCACTGCAGAATTGCAACATAGTTATTCTGCCTTTGCACAAGCAAATCGAGGGCCTTGCCCCCCAGTTGCGTTGCGTAGTGACGGTCAAAGCGGATCGGACGTCCGCCACGTTGTGTATGTCCGATCTTACGTGTGAAAGTCGCCTGCTTCGCCTGTTCATGTCGTTTACGGGAAACGAAATAGTGATCCCCCAGGGAGTCGATCAACATATTCTGCAGAACTTCTGCCGCTCCGGAGAAGATGATATTACCTGCCGGATCAACGCTTTTTGAGATGTCTCCCAGACGTTTCCCTTCATGGTCACGCAATCCTTCGCCAATGACGATCACGACATTTTTCTGCGTTTCATACAGATCGCGGACGCGACGTTCGAATCGTTCGTAATCGAGTGGGACCTCCGGTATCAGGATGATATCGGGCTGGCCATATGCTGCCCCCAATGCCAGGTAACCGGACTCTCGTCCCATGACTTCAATGATGGCAATTCTGCGATGGCTCTCTGCTGTCGACCGAATGCGCTGTACCCCCTGCACACAGACATAGACGGCTGTCGCATAACCGGGAGTCGCAAAGTTGATGATATCATCCAACTCCAGATCCAGCTTACCAGGCATCTTGCGAAACTTTTCTTTCTTCGTCTCGGGATTGACTTCACGGATCCATTCATTGGGTTCATCAGGATAATTCAGCCCCAGATCATTATCGATGGTTTTAGGAGCCAGCACACAAGGCATGAACTGTGAAATCGGCTGCATCCCGTTCAGGGTTCCATCGCCGCCGATGCAGATCAGCCCTTCGATCCCCAACTGATCGAGCCTCTTTTTCACCAGTTGCAACTCGCCAGCATGCGACTCATCAATATACGTACGAGATGAACCGAGAATCGTTCCTCCGCAGCGGGGGTCGAGCTCAGGAAGTGTAGAATAGAGTGGATTCAAGCGAATATGGGGGACGTTGGGATCGAGCAGGCCACCGAAGCCTTTAATAATTCCCACCACCTGGACCCGGAGTTCATTGGCTCGCTCGACAGCCCCGAAGATCGTGGCGTTCAAAGCCGGGGTGTCTCCACCTGCTGTTAAAAGTGCAATCCGACGCATTTCAATCCTTTCGTCACGCTGAAACGGGAACGC
>JAGQQP010000658.1 GCA_020426085.1 Planctomycetaceae bacterium
GAATGACTAACAGTCCCGCATTGGTGGCAATCTTTGCCGGATCCGTGTAGCATCGAGATGAGATCTGCCCTGCACTGATTCAGACGTGGTTCCAGGGGTGATGGTTCAACATTTCTCTTCCCGGTATTCCACTCAAAACCCACTGGATTGAGAAGAGTTTTTTTTTTTTTTTTTAGAGACCAGTAGAAATATTATGATTGATCATACAGACGCAACAGCAAAAATGACGGAAGAACAGTTAATTGATCGTGCCCGTGAAGCTTTAAGCGACAGTAGCTGGGTAATTGGTGAATGTGCCGCACAATGGACAAAAAAATATGCCAAGGGAAGAACCGATGCAGATTTTGGAGCCATGGTCGGTTTGAGTGGCGATCAGATTTATCAGCGACGACGGGTCTGGGAAACATTTGGAGATGTACGGGAACAGTATCAGCACCTCAAATGGTCACACTACTATATTGCATTGACGTGGGATGATGCTCCGGAATGTCTGCAATGGGCGGAAGAGAATCAGGCAACTGTTGCAGAATTGAAAGCGTGGCGCCGTGCTGTGAACGGTGAAGATCTTTCAATCTCTGAACCATTTGAAGAATACCCGGTCGATTCCGAAGTCGCATTTGTCTCAGATGAACCGATCTCGGTCAAGGATCCCTCTGAATATGGTCAGCTGGAGCGGGGCGAATCAGGTTCCCGCGAGCAGTCTGACTCCCCTGCCACGGTGGGAGCTCACGCTCGCGACGTTGGCGGTACTGGAAATGACTACAGTCCTTTCCGTTCTGGAGCGGGTGCGCCTGCTCCACAGGGTTCGAGTTCTGAAGTGGCTGTTGTGGCAAAGCCTGAAATCACTCCCGAGCAGGCAATAAAACGCATCTGTGCTGCTGTGGAACGCTGTCATAAGATGTTAAGTCCCGAAGTGGTTTCTGCATTCCCGGAATTATCTCCCAAACTGAAAAAACGTTTTATCAAAGCCGTCAGTGAATTGAATTCCGCCGCAGCCAGACTGCAGTAATCTGCAGCGGTTAATGCTGAAGGTGAAGGCAGCAGTTGCGATTCTGGAGTGTTCTGACCTAAAATATGAGTCCATTAATTGAGTACTCAGCCTGATCGTTTGCTGTGAGAAATCAGTTTATTCATTCTGAAACGGGAACAGACAGTTTGGATTCTCCATCCAGAAAATCATCAGCGATCCAGCGCTGGTTAATTCTTATTTTAATCCTTTTGATTGTCCTGATGTCTGGCGAATTGATCAGACGTCAGTTTCGCCAGACTTCGTATCGTTATCCGATGGCAACGAATCTGACTCAGTCTGAGATCAGGACGATTGATCTGTTTAAAGAAGCATCACCTTCGGTGGTACATATCCGAACGGCCGAGATCGCATTCGAACTGGGACGATTCAGTCTGAATCAGCAGAGGACACCACAAGGGTCAGGTAGTGGATTCATCTGGAACCGGAGGGGACACATCGTCACGAACTATCACGTCATCCAGAATGCGGATGAAATGACAGTGACCCTGGCTGATAACTCGACCTGGACTGCTTACCGAATCAGAGTTGCCCCCTCGAAAGACCTGGCAGTATTAAAAATAGATGCACCTGCGGAACTGTTGAAACCAATCGAGATTGGTACTTCTTCCAACCTGCAGGTCGGCCAGACCGTATTAGCGATTGGAAATCCCTTTGGCCTGGACCAGACTCTGACGACTGGAATTATCAGTGGATTAGGCCGGGAAATTATTTCAGTAACGGGGCGATCTATTCGAAATGTGATTCAAACCGATGCCGCTATTAACCCCGGTAATTCAGGGGGGCCGCTTCTCGACAGCTCGGGGCGATTGATTGGAATGAACACGGCTATCTACAGCTCCTCACACGTTTATGCCGGTATTGGTTATGCAGTGCCGGTTGACCTGATCAGCCGATTTGTTCCCCAATTGATCGAATATGGAAAGATTCAGAGTCCCAGTCTGAATTTTTCTGGTGTCGATGATTTTGTGACTGGAAAACTCAAAAAGAATGGAGTTTTACCACCTTCCGTTCAAGGGGTGATGGTTCAGGATATAATCGAAGGCGGTGCTGCTGATCAGGCTGGCTTACTGGAAATCAGACGGGATAAGAATGGAAAGATCATTCTGGGGGATCTGATTATGCAAATGGATGAAACACCAATTGTAGGATCAAATTCACTTCTGGACGCGTTAGAGAATCACAAGGTGGGTGACATTGTGACACTCACAATCTTCCGGAATAATCGAAAATTGAAACTAAAAGCCAAACTGCAGGACTGGAAAAACGAGTAAGATCATCAACTCACCACTTTTTTCAGGAAGTGAAGATGACTCTGGGGGGAGTACGCAGAGGATAACGCGTTGATAAATATTCGGTTTTAATAGACTTGCGTCAAAAGATCTTGGCCAGTGAATCCGATTTCTTGGTTGACACTTTAGTGATTTGGATTACTATGTGTAGGTTCCTTTGATGTCCTCATCTTAATCCAGAGAGGGCTTTTGCAAACGACGCTCTAGTTGACAGTTCAATTATGCCTGCTGATTATCCACCTGAAATTGTCAAAGAAGGTCAGGTCACTGTAGTGGCTTTGGGACCTGAATATGAAAACCTGGACGAACCCAGGCTGGATGCCTTGACGGATGTGCTGTTACAGGTGGCTGAGACAGCAACCCCCCCCATCGTTGTCCTCGATCTCTCTCATACCTCGTTTTTCGGGTCCGCTTTTATTGAAGTGATTTTCCGGATGTGG
>JAGQQP010000659.1 GCA_020426085.1 Planctomycetaceae bacterium
CGAGACTTGGTGCGTGCAGCGGCGTTCTTGTGAATGACACCTTTCGCAGCAGCCTGGTCGATCTGCTTGGCAGCGGCCTGCAGAGCTTTGGCAGCGGCCTGTGCATCATCGCCTGAGATTGCAACACGGGCATTTTTGATTGCGGTTCTTAATTCCGAACGGGTGGAACGATTACGAAGACGACGGACATCACTTTTTCGCAACGCTCTTTTGGCACTTTTTGTGTTTGGCATGTTTCGACTTAAGTATTATCTGAGTAACTGTTTACGATACAAACTGGCTCACGTCATTGAAGACAGTCGCCACATGATGATCTCAGGCAGATTGAGGAGTTTAACAACCTGCGGATTGATATTCCAGCTATTCCGAACTGCTATTACCAGCTTTTGTCAGGAATTTTGGGAAACCGGCAGTTTTAATGAGGGAGATTCACCAGGGAAGGCCGCAACCAAACTAAACAAACACACACCAACCCTGATCACATTCAGGCAGGAACTCCCTCACCCGATCCACCACTTTCCCCGGTTCCATCGTCTTCCAGCCGTTGACGGGCATCTTTGTAGTCATAATCGACGGCAAGAATTTCACTGTAATGATCATCCGCCAGATCCTTCTGGCCTGCTTCCTGGTACAACCGTCCCAGCAGGTAATGTGCTTCCTTGAAGATTTCCGGCTTCTCATCTGCTGACAGTTTGGGAAGTGCTTTTTCAAACTGACGTTTGGCAAGCTCTTTTTTCCCATCGGCGTAGAAACATTTTCCTAACGCCACGAGTGCATCCGAACTGATGCGGGAGTCTTTCACCGACTGCTGCAGCAATGAGATCGCCTGCGACCATTTCTTCAGTCGAATGAAACGCTGCGCAAGCTCATACTTGATCCTCATGTCCGCCGGATAACGTTCGACGCGTTTGGTAAAGACTTCGATTTCTCTTTTAATGAGAGCCTTGCTGATCAGAGTGACCTGTTTTTTCGCCTCTGCATTTTCACGATCACTATTAAACTGATCTTTGGCGGCAGTCAGTTTATCGCGAAGCAGTTCCAGTTCAATATCTTCGATCTGTTCGCCGATATTGGAATCTTTTCCGGAAAGTTCGTACGCCTTTTCATAATTGGTTTTCGATTCGATCAGTTTCCCTTCACGACGATAGAAATCGGCAATTCGGAGATAATGATCCTTATTTTCAGGCTCTTTGCGAATAGCCCGTTGTAAGTCTGCTTCCAGTGACTGTCCGGGACCATCTGCCACATTCCCTTTTTGAGCCTGCTGTCGTTGCTCACGGGTGGCGCGCCCTTCGTCATAAGCCGATTGTCTCTTGACGCTACTAGCCTTATCGGCGCCTTCATATCCGCCTCGAACCTGAGTCTCCATCGCCATCAGCGAGGTCACTTTTGACCGGGCTTCACCATCCATGGGATCAAGCTTATAAGCCATTTCCCAGCAATCCCGGGCCGACTTGTATTCCCTTTTTTCTTCCAGCAGTAATCCCAGTTCCGTGAAATACGTCTTATTGGTTTTATCATTCTCAATCGCCACCTTGTACCCAAAGATGGCTGCATCTTCGTAGCCCAGGTTCGCACAGGCTTCACCCATATCAGCATTTAATCCCGGATCCCAGGGGTTCAGGGACAGACCTTCTTCAGCCAGTTGATCAACGGCTGCCCAGTCTTTTTTGCGGCGGGAATTTTTGATTTTCGTTTTCAGACCAGCCAGTTTGAGCATCCCCATTTTTGAACCGGAATTATTGTCACCGTATTTTTTACGCTCGGCCCCTCGCTTGGTCTGGCGATACAATAAGGCTTCCGGCTCCAGTTTCACCGCGGTTGTGAACATCTCAATGGAATAATCCCAGTTCTCTTTCGACAGGGCTTCATTGCCTCGTCTCCAGCAGTCTGCAGCGATCTTTTTGTTTCTGTCCGATGTCATTTGCTCTTCCGCTGTTAACCAAATTCTCAAATCAAAATAAATGAGTGCCAACGACACGCCCGCGCGATCAGTCTCTTACTGATCTGGTGGGTTTGCCCGCACTTCCGGTGGTTATACTTCATTACGCATCAGTGTTACATCTTACAAGATTTTTTAACACCTTGCCATCACAAGTTTTACTTAATTTTAATACACACTCGTCCCCTTCAGACCAGAAACCACTGCCACCGTACTTGCAACTCTGAACTCTGAAACCCACAATAGATTTCAAACCAGGAGCCTTTCTGGCTCTGAACTCCATTCAACGATTAATCCATACACCACCCGATCAACGAACGCCTTTGGGAGAATACCATGAAGCAGTTTTCGATTTGCGCCCTTTCAGGCTGCTGTGCACTCTTACTTTTCACACACCTCTGCCAGGCAGACTCTAAATCCCCCAAGTGGGCAGCGACCAGCATTAAAAAGGCAGGCCCCGACTTTAAGATCCAGGGAGAATACTCGGGAACCATCGGCGAAGGTGATGAAGCATTGAAATATGGCGTTCAGGTAATCGCAAAGGGAGAGGGCGAGTTTGACGCGGTCGGTTATCCCGGCGGCCTGCCCGGTGATGGCTGGAAGCAGGAAGAAAAAGTCACTGTCAGCGGTGAAAAGCGAGGCGATGTGATCAGCTTTGTCTCGGAACATGGTCGCGGCGATCTGAAAGACGGGGAAATGACTCTGTTCGACTCAGAGGGAAATGAGGTCGGCGTGCTCGAGAAAGTCCATCGCGAAAGCCCCACACTCGGCAAAAAAGCACCGGAAGGCGCGACTGTACTGTTTGATTCCGCCCAG
>JAGQQP010000660.1 GCA_020426085.1 Planctomycetaceae bacterium
CTGGTTGAGCGCGGTGTGCGTTACGTACAACTCTGGCACGGTGCCGGTCAGCCCTGGGATAATCACGATGAAATCGAAAAGAATCATCGTCGTTTAGCCGGCGACTGTTCTCAGGCGATTGCTGCTCTGCTGAAGGATCTGAAACAACGCGGACTGTTGCAGGACACGATTGTGATGTGTGGCGGCGAATTTGGACGGACCCCTGTTGTGGAACTGCCAACTCCCGGCGCGAATGCGGGTAAAATGAATGGTCGCGATCACAATAACCATGGTTTTACCGTCTGGCTGGCTGGTGGTGGTGTCAAAGGAGGACAGGCTTATGGTGCCACGGATGAATTCGGATTTGCAGCGGTGGAAAATAAGGTTCACGTGCATGATCTGCATGCGACCGTGCTCAAACTGCTGGGATTCGATCACGAACAGTTAACCTACCGTTTCTCGGGCCGGGACTTCAGGTTGACGGATGTGCATGGTAAGGTGGTTGGAGATCTGATTGCCTGATGCCAACTCTGTTCAGGATTATGCGTGCTACAACCGATTTGTTGAGCATGAACAAATAAATCCCCTGCTTTACACGGTTTATGATGTATAGATCCTTGACCTTATCACTAAAATAGGGAAGGATTGTTCATGCCGTTCGGAATGGGGGACTGGGGTGGCATCCCTCATATGCAATTCTGAGCCGGAAGCATCTAGTGGGGGAAATGTGTGGCCGGAGATAATGAGCGTATCAAGCGGACTCTGGATTTACTCGGGGTCGGCCTCTATCCAGTTATTGAAGAGGAAATGAAGGCCGTCTACAAGGATGACTGGATTGACCGGGCCAAAGAAAGCTTTCGTAATTCTCCCCTGACCTCTCAACCGGAGGGGGATGCTATTCGGTGGGATGCCCACTCGACTCTGCTGATTCTGTGGGATCACTGGAACAGTGTTTTCCGCAACCGTCTGTCACCCCTGGAACGAAGTTTTGTAGGCGAGTTGAGAGAATATCGAAATCGCTGGGCGCATCAGAGTCAGATCAGTACGGATGATACGCTGCGGATTCTGGATACGGCTGCCCGCCTGTTGCAGGCGACGGGAGCTATTGAGGAGGCCCGGCAGTTACAGCGCGAGCGGGATCAGCTCTTGCATCAGATTATGCAATACCAGGAGCAGATCATCATTGATTCCGACGACAACCGGCGGGAACGGATGCGTGATGCCTTCATCTTTCTGGTTTGTGGATTAGCCATCGATCTGGGGATTTTCTTTTCTTACGGGACTGGTGGCCTGGCGATTCTGTTTGCTGTCTTCGTGGCAGCGGTCTTTACATTTCTGGCCTATCAGCGATGGGTGACCCCTGATCGCCCTGCGTATGGCGCTCACGAATGTACGAATTGCGGCAAGATCATTTACGGTGAAAACTGTCCGTACTGCAATGACACTCCACCACCGACTCAGTCTGTGTGAGAAAATCGATCTCTGATTCTGTGATCAAGGCTTGCGATCTCAGTACGTGCTTTCAGTCGACATATTCGTCTGCAGGATCGAATTTGGGGAAAACAATATTGATGATCTTCATTGATCCGAGAGCACGGTGCCGCACTCCGGGGGGGATCACAATAGCCATTCCCGCGTGGACGGGAATAATTTCGTCATCCAGCTGCATCTGGGCATCACTGCCACATTCGAGAAAGTAATACGTTTCCGTCAGTTTTTTGTGATAATGCAGCTCTGCGTCTTCTGAAATTTCAGTGACGTGCAGTGTGCCGGGAAATTCAGAGACGTCCGCAAAAGCCCGCCGCGCGGTACCGCAGGGACAGGCTGTTCCCTGGATCTCCGCGAAATCGGCAAGATGATATTTTTTTTGAGTCGATTCTGTCATCGCAAATTCCCGGTTGAGCTGATTGTTTCTCTGTCTGAATGATTATTTTTTATCGCAGCTGCTTTGATTATAGCGGGTTGTCAGAGAATACAAAACGTTCATCCTGTTTTATTGATTTCCTGGAGCAGGACCCGCAGGAAGGGTTCGACATCAGTGACCAGGCCAACTGTCTGAAAGGTGCCTCGATCAGCCAGTTTCGTGACTGTGGCCGGGTTTATGTCGACACAGACTACTTTCACACTGGCAGGCAGGAGATTGCCGACCGCGATGGAATGCAGTGTGGTCGCGATCATCAGGCAGAACGAGACACCCTGCACAAGTTCGCGCATCTTATGTTGTGCCTCAATGGTATCCGTAATGACATCCGGCAGCGGTCCATCATCGCGGATACTGCCGGCCAGCAGGAAGGGGACCTGATTCTTAACACACTCATACATGATTCCGGAATTCAGTACCTTCTGATCGACGGCATTTTGAATGCTTCCAAGTCGACGGATACGGTTGATGGAACGCAGATGATGCTCGTGCCCTTCCTCACTGGAGCCGCCATGTTCCATGGAAATGCCCAGACTCGTTCCGTAGAACGATTCTTCAATATCATGCGTCGCGAGTGCATTGCCGGCGAACAGCAGATTCACATAACCTTCCCGAATGAGCTGGCTGAAGTGATCTCTGCTTCCGGTATGCACGACAGCAGGGCCGGCGACCACCAGGATTTTCCCGTTTCCATTGCGTGCGCGTTTCATTTCCGAGGCAATTTCTCTGACCGTCACTCCTTTGGGTTTTTCGCTGGAAACCGTACTGTGCATGAAGGAGAAACCGGAGACTTCCGGAGCGCTTCGCTCTGTTGGAATCACACGTGTCCCCCGATTTCCAATCACCAC
>JAGQQP010000661.1 GCA_020426085.1 Planctomycetaceae bacterium
AAAGCACTCCCATCGCCCCTTGAGATTCAGACACCGGTTCGTATTTAAATCAAGAAATGGTTCTGCCCTTTTGATTCCCCTACTGTTAAAATAATCTCTGGTCTGTATCAGTTTTTTCCAGATCAGATTTATTGAAACGTGGTACCGGGAAAAGCGACATGAATAGTATCTGTTTCAGCTGTTCGATTCTGACTCTGGCATTGTGTGTCCCCATCTCATTACTGGCAGGTGAACAGGCTGAGAACACGGCTCAGGTCAGGAGTGCAATTCAGAAATCGATTCCCCTGATTGAAACAGCATCCGCGGGATCGGCTCGCGAACGAAAATGCTTTACCTGCCATAATCAGGCACTGGCAGTCCTGGTTCTGGATGAAGCCCGCCAGCGGGGATTCAAAATCGATCAGGCAAATTTTCAGCGGCAGATAGATCATACCGCAAAACATCTGAAACGCGGGCTGGAAAATTATCGCGCCGGTAAGGGACAGGGAGGCGGCCCCGATACGGCCAGCTATGCGTTGTGGACACTCGAACTGGCAGGTCAAAAACCGGATGACGTGACGACTGCTGTCACTGGTTATCTGCTGGAACGTGACAAGGGACGCACGCACTGGACCCGAAATTCCACAAGAGCTCCTTCCATGTCTTCGGACACCAATACCAACTATTTCGTCATCAGGGCACTGCAGATGTATGGCAGTGAAGCTCAACAGCCCGAAATCACAGCCCGCATCGTGAAAGCCAAACAGTGGCTGCTCGATCTGAAACCCGCTTCGACAGAAGAACGTGTCTTTCAGTTACGCTGTTTCCAGATCCTCGGTATCGATGAGCCGATTCAGCAAACTTCCGTAGACCAGTTATTGAAACTGCAAAACACAGACGGCGGCTGGTCACAACTGCCCGAGATGAAAAGTGATGCTTATGCAACGGGAACGGTTCTGGTAGCGCTGTTACGATCTCAGCTGATTGCTGCCGATCAAGCCGCGATCAGAAAAGGGATTCAATACCTGATCGACACTCAACAGGACGATGGTTCCTGGCATGTGATCAGCCATGCAAAACCGTTTCAAACATATTTTGAAACCGGTTTTCCCTATGGAAAAGATCAGTTTATTTCGGTCACAGCCAGCAGCTGGGCCACAGTGGCTCTGTTACTCACCCTGCCTGAAGTAAACTAAAAACCACAATTCCCATTCCGTTCATGTCGGTCAATCTGATATAACCTCAACCAGCCGGATGCCCGTTAAAAAAACGGACGTGAATGACTAATCACTTTCCTAATACTTCAGATTCATATCAGAAGGCTGACAGACCATGTTTGAACGGATTTCGAATGGCTGGGCGTTATCGAAACAGAGTTTTCGAGTGTTAATGCTGGACAAAGAACTGCTGCTGTTTCCCATTATGAGCGGTATTTCCTGCCTGCTGGTTTTAGCCAGCTTCGCTCTGCCTCTCTGGAACAGTAAATACATCGATACCATTATGAACGACCAGCAGGCGCCCCAGGATCCTCTGGCGTACGTGATTTTATTCGCTTTCTATTTTGTCAATTATTTTGTGATGATCTTTTTCAACTCGGCCCTGATGGCTTGCGCGATTATCCGCTTGAAAGGGGGGAACCCCACGGTCGGCGACGGATTCAATGCTGCCCTCAATCGACTGCCTCAAATCGCAGGCTGGGCACTGGTCAGTGCGACGGTTGGTTTTATCCTGAAAATGATTGAATCCCGTTCGGAACGAATCGGCCAAATCGTCGCCGGTCTCCTGGGGATGGCCTGGTCTATCACCACTTACTTTGTCATCCCTGTTCTTGTTGTAGAAAAAAAGAATCCGTTCGAAGCCATGAAACGTTCGGTAAGTGTGCTACGCGAAACATGGGGAGAGTCGTTGGTTGCTAATTTTGGCATCGGAGCCATCATGCTGGTCATTATCATTCCAGTATTTTTACTGATGATGGGGGGATTCATGCTGATCGCAGCGGGAAATGCGGTGGCAGGAGGAGTTCTCATCGGTATTTCTATTCTGTTGATTCTGCTGACATCCCTGGTCTCCTCTGCCGTCAATGCGATTCTGATCGCCGCGATTTACCTGTTCGCTGCCGAAGGCGAAGCTCCAGAGCAGTTTGACCGAACTCTGATCGCACACGCCTTCAATCAAAAATAAGCCCGTAGTGTCACCGTCTGTCAGAATTTCCTTGAAGTCAGTTCGTCTCAGCATCTATGATCGAGTGGATCATTCGTTTCCACTGATTTCATACTGAGGACTACTCGATGGCTTTGCGAATTCTCATAATAGTGTGCCTCTCTTATATACCTGTGACAGCGACTGCTGAAGAGCCTGAATTACAGCTGCAGTTAAACCCGGTAATCTATCAGCGACAAATCACACGTTGGGGAAAACAGGGTTTTACAGCGACTGATCTGAGTGTTTATGAAGGCCAGCGCGCAGAACGATTTGCCGCTCTGGGAATCAAAGAACCGAACCTCAAAGAGTGGAAAGCCTTTCATGGTCTGGATGGCAACCAGTTGGACGCCCGATTAAAACAGCTGGCGACCGAAGAATTTTATCCGCAGGTGATCAGCGGGTATGAGAAAAGAGGCGAACCGCGATTTGCCGTTATCCTCAATAAGGCGACGGAAGCCGACACGATACTCAAACACTCGCTACCCAGCGATCAACTTGAGTTCACCCTGCAATCCTTAAAAGAGGAGGGCTACGCTCCCCTTCAACTGGACGGCTACA
>JAGQQP010000662.1 GCA_020426085.1 Planctomycetaceae bacterium
GACGGTAAACAGCGAAAGCCAGTCGGCCCGATTCAGATTGAGATATTTAATGAACATGGAAAGCGCTCTTGTGGTAAGTTTATTTCGCAGGGGGATGATCGGGAGTGCCAACCCGTTTCAGAAACCAGTCTGCCGCCAGATCCGTTGAGCCGGCTGGAACCGTGTGCCCCTTCGGTTCTGCAATCACATGCAGGTCTACCTGGCTCTGCTTTGCTTTTTCGAGCCCCGCCTGTGTGATGCTGCGGGCCACTGCAATCGCTTCGTCAGTCCCCACGCGCAGATCGCGGTCGCCGATCACAATCCAGACAGGTCGTCCCGCCAGTTTCTCTGCATTGCGAATCATACTCAGCGACTGCACCATTTCATTTTGGGCCCGCGATTTGAATTCATTCAGAACCGTCAGATCCGTCACCGGTGCAAACGCAGCAACCCCTTTTATCCGAGGATCATGGGCAGCAAACTGCAGCGCGAGATATCCCCCTCGCGAAGTGCCACATACGCCCACATAATCGGGATTGGTTCGACCGTCGGCGATCAGTTCATCAAGCACCTGACTGAGTCGTCGGTTGTTGTCGGCGACGAAGTCGTCCCCCTGCTCACAGCGCCAGGCCCAGCCGCTCAAACCCGTTGGTTCCGGGGGACGATGCTCTTTACCGTGACAGGGTATATCGACAGAGACCAGCAGATAACCGGCTTTCGCCAGCTGGTTGCCACACTGACGAAAATAGGGACTGCCCAGCGTTCCCTCCATGGTACCCGCCAGAATGAACAGCGTCGGCTGACGTTGATCGGGCAACGGTCCCCAGGTCGCGTACTCCACTCCCGTCTTTGTTTTGTGCAGTTCCACAGCGGGTTCCGCCGCCGGGAGTATCGCCGTCATAAGCACAAACGCCAGTCCCGGCCACAGTCTCTTCGAGCACACTGTCATGATGTTTTCCCCAAAGTAATTCAGCAGGTTGTTGTTCAAGTCGAATTGTTCTGATTCAGCCAGTTGCGCGACTGCATCTGCATCATCGTGCGGGCCCGGTTGGAATCGCGATCCCGGATCGCGGCCGCCAGCTCCTGATGTTCCCAGATCATCCGTTCGCCCGTCGTCGCGTCAGACTGATATTCCTGATAGACCGATTGGAAGAAATTCACAAGGACCCGCTGCATGCCGGCAATCAGGGTCGAAGATGTCATCTGCAACAACAGTGAGTGAAACGCGATATCCAGTTCCGCGATGCGTTCGGGCTGATCGCTGCGTATCGCTGTCGCCATCTCGTCTGCCCGTTCACACAGCTGCTGGCATTGCTCATCGCTGCCATTGCGAATCGCCAGATCGACGGCCCCCATTTCGACCACATACCGTAACATCGAAAGCTCGGAGACATCCTGTTCGGAATCAAACAGCGAAGGGAGCCCCAGCTGCAGCAGCCGCAGCGGATCGGGACGACGCACAATCAGACCGATGCGTTTACGCCCTTCCAGCAGTCCAATCGCCGTCAGTCGGCTGACTGCTTCCCGGGCCACCGTCCGCGAAACCTGATATTCTTCCGCCAGATCGGATTCCGTCATGAAAAACGCCCCGTCCGCGAGCCGTTCCGACTGAATTCGTTGCCGAATCCGCTCTGCCAGCTCGTCTGACTGGGTCACCTGGTAATTGATTTCGGTCGACATATATACTATTTATTTTCTTCAACAGACCAATATTTTGATTTACAACCGGATTATTTATGATTAAATACTATCTATTCTGTTTTCAATGTCAAATCAATTTTTGAGAACGACTATGGCTTCCCTACCTGATCTGGCTGAATTACGACGTTTTGATACCCCGACAATCTGCAATGCCATTGAGCTGTTCGAGGTCCGCTCCCGCACTGCGGGATATATGAACCGCAATATCGCCGCCTGCTTTCCGCAGCTGCCGCCCATGGTCGGTTACGCGGCGACGACCACTTTTCGTTCGTCTGCACCGGCTGACAGTTCGATCGACCCCGGCATCCCGGCGCGGCTCATCAGTTCCTTCGCAGAGTTACCCGGTCCCGCGGTGGTGGTCTTCCAGGATCTGGACGATCCGCCAGCCGGCGCGACGTTCGGCGACGGAATGTGCCTGACCTATAAAACATTTGGTGCGGTGGGCCTGATCACGTCCGGCGCCGCCCGCGATATCGATAATGTGCGTGCCCTCGATTTTCCCTGCTTCAGTCATGGCGTGATGAGCGGACACGGTTACTGCCACTTCGAAGCGACCGGCGTGCCTGTTGAAATTGGTGGAGTGACAATTCATCCCGGTGACTTACTGCACGGCGACTGTAACGGCGTGGTGACGATCCCCCCTGAAATCGCCGCTGCTGTCCCTTATGCCTGCGAGCAGTATCTGAAATATGAAGCGATTGTGCTCGATCCCCTGCGGGAAGGGTCTGCGGATCTGGATCGGCATCAGCGGGCCATCCAGGAACTGCTCGCGCGACTCAACGAACTGAAAGTGGAATTGAAAACGATGATCGAGTCCTGAAGACGACAACGTTTTTTTAAATGAGTTTCATTATGAATCAATTACTTCTGAATCATATCTGGTATCGCATCGTAACGTTGGTCGCGCTTCTGATCGGACTCAGTTCGCTGCCACTTATGGCAGCCGAGTCGGACGAAGCTGCCACTGAAAAAATCACGCGGCATCAGTACTCAAATCCTCAAACGGGCAAAAAAACTCCGTATCTGTTGTATCACCCGGTCAGGAAATCCGCTGCCGGT
>JAGQQP010000663.1 GCA_020426085.1 Planctomycetaceae bacterium
AAGGGGGACAGACCTTCGGTGCCAGCGACCGCTACGGCGAATACCCGCTCAACAGTCCGGTCACTCCCGCCGATGTGACTCACACCGTCTATCACGCCATGGGCATCGACGATCTCATCGCGTACGACAAACTGGAACGCCCCTATCACCTGCTCGATGATTCAAAGCCGTTGATGGAGCTATTCTGAGCATCAGAATCAGCGATTTCATTACCGATTAGACGATTCATAATATCCCGAACTCAATCAGTCGTGCTGAACTTCGACCAGTTTCTGTTCCTTATCGACAGAGACCTTCGGTGTGCGCGGCGGATAGTACAAGCCGTAGCTGGCCGGGTTTTGATAGTAGAGGAGCTGCTGCCGTCTCCACTGCTGCAGCAGTCCGGCAAGTTGCTGCGCGATTTCAGGTTGTTCCTGCAGTACGTTTGTTGTTTCCCCCGGATCGTCGTTCAGGTTGTACAGACTGGTCGTCTCCTTTTCGCGATTGTGAATCAGTTTCCAGCCAGTCCCGCTGATCACCGCGTCACTCTTCCCGATGCTTGACTGGCAATGTACGAACGCCAGCCGTCGCTCTTCTTCAGGACGTTCCGGGGACAGCACATCAATCCCCTGAAAACAGGGATGTGCGGGAATTCCCAGCAGACCGCAGATTGTAGGCACGATGTCAATCGCCTGTGTGAGATAATCAACTGTTTGCGCAGTCTTTTTGTTCGGAACGTCAATCACCAGGGCAGTACGCAGCGTCGGCTCAAACGGAGGGCCTGCATGCGTAGGAAAGCCATTCTCGTAGAACGCTTCCCCCTGATCGCCTGCCAGCACCAGGATTGTTTTCTCACGCAGATGATGCGCGTCCAGATACGCGACCAGTTTGCCGATCTGCTCGTCGATATAATACAACGAATTATAATACGCATTCCGCATTACCGGAATTTTGTCTTTCGGGTAAGAGACAAACGAAGCAGGAAAGTCAATCATCGCCGGCTGGAACGGCCCGGTCTGACCGGGAGGCAGTTCATACGGAAAATGCGAACTCTGCAGATTCATACACAACACGAAAGGCTGCTGCTTCTTCTCCTGTTCCGAAATCCAGTCGATGGCCCGTTCCATGGTAATCGCATCATCCAGCTTGCCGGCGATATGCGCCTCGCGGGCATAGCGGGCAAAGCCGACATCTTTATCAGCCACCTGTGTCGCGCCCTCATAACTGCGCGAATCAAAGAAGACATCCAGGTCAGGGCTCTCCAGAATCGCATCCATGTGCCCCCACGTTTCATTCTGTGATGAATAAATGGCAGTCGCATAACCATACTGTTTGAGCACATCGTACAGCATGACTTTCGGCCAGGGGTCGGTGCGGGAATAATAATGGTGCGCCGTTGTACGCAGGGGATAGAGCGAACTGAAGAGACAGGGGTCGGCGTAATTGGAATGCGTGCTCTGTGCATAACTGCGTGTGAAATTCATCCCCTGTCGTGCCAGCTGATTCAGGTGCGGCATGACTTCCTGCCCCTGATGTTCGAGTAACACAACATCATTTCGTAGCGCTTCGATGGCAATGAAAATCACCGAATACCGGTCTTTAGAATCTACCAGACTCTGATTCACCTTGTAGACAGTGGAACGCGGCGGACCTGCTTCCTCGACGGTCAGTTCTCCGTCCAGCTCGCCGTTCTGCCAGACCTGCATTGCAGATTTCACCGTCAACGTCAGCACGGGATTCAACCGTGTCTGCAATTCGTAATCACAGTCGGGACCTGCGTGTTTCCACCATTCCACAGTCGCCCGCAGACTGTTTTGATTGAGGGAAGAAATAAGGACCAGCACAAACACCAGTTCCACTGTCAAAAAGACGGTCCGTCTGCCAATCTTTGCACTCGACCAGTCCTGTGGAAGTGAATCGCGAACACGATCGAACCGTTTAAAACCGTACACAGCCAGAAAAATTCCAACCAGGCAGACCAGCGCGGCCAGCACTAAAGAAAGCTGTTCCGCCTGCCAAAGATAATGGCTCATCATCAGTAGATTGCTGCCGCCAAAGATCAGCGATTCCCCGTCCAGGAACGCACCGGTGCGCCAGAAAAAGACCCAGCTACATACATAAAACAGCAGTCCGCCACTGAGACAAATCACCAGCATGCTGACCAGCATCACACTTCTGGTTTTTCCCAATTCCGCAGAACGATACAACGACAGCAGCCACCATAGCATCCAGCTGACCGAAGCCCACGTTAAAACAGACAGCAAGACCAGCGTCAATGTTTCATACCACACCAGGCTGTGATTGTGCCAGAAGCTGTTGGGATGAAATGCTAACAGGATCAGTTCGCAGACAGCCAGACTCAGAAAGAACAGCGCAAACCAGGGATGAGGATAGATCTTCCCCAGGTTCGTCACACCCACTTTGATCATCGAAGCTGCTTTTTTCACGCGTTTGTTACCTGCACACTGTTTTCATCTCTCGGGCGATCCCGCATCACATTATTAAAACGCGTCCCCCTCCCCTCACGATAGTTCAGATTTCTGCAGAAACAGGGATTTTGCTGAAACAGACAGCGATTGCACAAACTTAATTCAGGATTTAACGGATAAAGCAGACAAACGGTTCTGTTGCGTTTTGAAAACAGACCAGGGTGCAGGCAAGCGATTTAAACAGAATCAGGCAGCAAACCAGAGCCAGTCCAATCTCAACGATCTTTTGATTTCTGCTGGCAGAAACGTGCTCCGACCGTTC
>JAGQQP010000664.1 GCA_020426085.1 Planctomycetaceae bacterium
CTGGCTGGCACGGAAACAGGGTGCACAGGCCTGGCGGAAAATACAACAGCATATGGTTCAAGGTCAGCCTCCCACCGGCGTGCTGCTGGACGGGTTGATGATTCTGATCGCCGGCGCGTTTCTGATTACTCCCGGTATTATGACTGACATGGTCGGCTTTGCCCTGCTCATTCCGCCCGTTCGCGAAATCCTGAAACTCCGGGTCGGGGAATGGCTCAAGCAGAGAGCGTTAATGCAGGTACGCTCCCAAAATACGTTCTACACCAGTGCCACCCATTTTCAGGACTTCCAGCAGTCAACAGGGCCCGGTCATTATCCCGCGGAAGAAGAGATTATCGACGTCGAATTCACTCGTAAAGATTCCTCAGAAACAGAATAAATGGCTTTACAATTGCATCGGGGGTGACGTCTCATATAATCGAAAACAGGCGGATCATCGTGCCTTTGTGTTAACTTCCTTTAGTTATTAACCACCGATGCCCCCTGCTTTCCTACCCGCTGTTTATCATTCAATTCAGGAACCCGATATGCCCCTGCTCCACTTTCGACGCCTGCTCTCTGTTGTCTCCCTGCTGGCTGTGTTGATGACGTCTGCATCTCTGGTGACAGCAGAAGAACCCTACTGGGATCAGTTCCGTGGTCCGCACGCCGATGGCACATCGCAGGTAACCGGATTACCAACCACCTGGAGCGAGAAAGAAAATATCGTCTGGAAAACCGCAATTCACGGGCGTGCGTGGTCTTCACCTGTCGTCTGGAAAGATCAGGTCTGGGTGACGACCTCCACAAAAGATGGTAAAGAGCTGGGCGTCGTCTGTGTCGATTTCAATACGGGGAAAATCCTGCACGACAAAAAGATTTTCGATGTCGAGAAACCACAGTATATTGACCCCAGTAACTCACACGCTTCAAGTACACCCATCATTGAAGACGGACGGATCTATGTGCATTACGGTGCGTATGGCACAGCCTGTCTGGATACAAAGACGGCCAAAGTCTTGTGGGAACGCCGAGATTATCCGTGTAATCACTGGCGTGGCGCTGGTTCGTCACCGATTATCTATCAGAATCTGCTGATCCTGCAATATGATGGTTACGATTACCAGTACATCGTCGCGCTGGATAAAGAGACCGGGAAAGAAGTCTGGAAGAAAGACCGGGACATCGATTACGGCACCAAGAACGGTGACTTCAAAAAAGCATTCGCCACTCCCCGAATAATCGAATATGAAGGCCGCGTGCAACTGATCAGCCCGGCAGCGAAAGCAACTATCTCCTACAATCCGCTGACTGGAGATGAATACTGGAAGTTCTATTATCCACAGCACTCCGCTGCCAATCGTCCGCTGTTTGATGGCGAGAAAATCTATGTCGGCACCGGATTTGGTAAAGCCCATCTGTACGCAGTCAACCCCGGTGGCAATGGGGACGTCACGGACTCGCATGTTAAATGGATCGAACAGAAAGGAATCCCTTCCAAACCTTCCCAGCTGTTGATTGACGGCCTGCTGTTCATGATCGACGACAAGGGAATCGCAACCTGCCTGGATGCAGAGACAGGGAAAGAGGTCTGGAAAGAGCGAATGGACCGCAGTTCGTTTTCCGCCTCTCCCATTTATGCGGACGGCAAGATCTATGCACCGGATCGCGAAGGCGTGACCCGCGTATTTAAACCCGGGAAGGAATACAAAGAACTTGCCGCAAACAAGCTGGAAGAAGGCTGTGTTGCTTCGCTGGCGGTCGCTGGGAAGTCGCTCATTCTGCGAACCGAGCATTTCCTGTATCGGATTGAAGATCAGTCAGCAGGAAAATAGTCGACTCGCTGAATTACGCGTCGGCAGCGGTTACCGCAAATTCAAGGCGGACCGCTGTCTCTTTTCCGACTGAGATTTTTCCGCTGAAGAAATACGCGCCGCCCAGTTTTTCAGTCAACGTCACTTCGATATCAATCGTTTCTCCCGGCTTCACCATGCGGCGGAACTTGGTGTTGTTCAAGCGGGTGGCAACAGGCACTTTGCCCGTATCGGGTGCATCCGTTTTCGCAATGAAAACGGCAGCGGCCTGCATGGCGGCTTCACAGAGAATCACGCCCGGCAGAACCGGATGATCGGGATAGTGTCCCTGAAAGATATCAATCTCAGGTGAGACGAATTTGCGGGCGTGGATACTGTTTTCTTCCAGCGCGACGACTTCATCGAGCCACAAAAAAGGCTCGCGGTGAGGAATACAGGCTTTTATATCGTCCAGATTCACAAAAACGTTCCGTTTCGTATTTGATTAAAGTCAGACTCGGTAAGAATCAGATGCGGGCCGCAGCGGGGGTCAGATATTTATCAACGTCATTGCTGACGATCACGCCATAATTCACGGCTCCCAACCAGCCGGACATGATGATGCCCACCGACCCGGCATGGTACAGACCTTCGATCTGTTCGGGCAGTTCCTTACTGACTTTGAGCCCTTCGAACTTGGTTCCGAAGGATGCGCCCTGCAGATGCTGTGTGTACCGTTGGAAGGTCCGCGGTGTGGATGCTTCCAGGTGATCCACGCGGTCACGAATGTTCGGCACATACTGTTCGAGGCAGTCGAGCGTGGTTTCGATCAGATGATTTTTGTCGGCTTCGTACTGTTCTTCGGGGAGATCAGCCCAGTCACTGAAATTCGCATTGGTGGAAGAGACGATCAGAGAACGGTCACTGCCCGGCCGCGTTTCAGGATAGTAGAACGAGA
>JAGQQP010000665.1 GCA_020426085.1 Planctomycetaceae bacterium
GTCCGAATGTTGAATCTTCATCTAACCAGTCATCCAGATCGGGCGCCACTCCCAGTGGTTGTGGTACAGGAACCTGATTGATCAATGAGGGTAATGGTGGCAATTCCTGATTGTCATTACTGACCAGGATTTGATCTCCCTCACCAGTTGAGGTATCGGCTCCTTGATATTCCAGACGATCGACGTTTTCCAGCAAAATGGATTGCACCTGTCCATCTGACTGTCGAAACAAAATGTTTCCATTCTCAAAGCCAATGCTTTCACCAGAGAAAAACTCGCCACTTTTTAGATAAAGTGTTTCCACCTCACTGGCATCAGCTGAATATACAACGCTCGTAAGCCCCCACAGATACACAAGAGGTATCAAAAGGAACCTTAAGAGTTTTTCAGATTGAATAAAGCGGGTAGAACAACCCATTAACCTAACCATCCGTGGCTGTACAACTGAGTTGTGGGATTCAGGATATGATGAGGAGCGTATTGAGATAGAACGGGAGAGGGGCTGAATTCTAGTAAGGTTCCGGATTCACTGCAATGCGTTTTTATAACAAACCCGTACATGAATGGGTGTAGGCCTCTTCACCAGAAACCAGACAGTCAAATCCTCTTAACCCACTATTAAGCAGACACTTATATAACTTTCGATTGAAATAGGCTTTGTATTTTTTTCTGATCCCGAATCATCGTAACGATCAGAGGGAATACAGCAATTCTGACTGTTTTGGTCACCTGAATCAGAACCGGTAACTTCCCCGATCGGTATAACCGGATCTTTTCACTGTCTGGAACTCCTTCTGTATCTCATCTCTCCGGCTTCGCTGTCTCAAACTCAGCAAAAAAGCAGGCAACATCCTGAGTACTTCAGACCTCGCCTGATTTTGCGTGCTAAAGTTTTTTTGATTGCAGTTCGTTTCGGGCCAGCAGCAGCGAACTTACTGACCAGTCAACACAGCAAATCAAAACATTAAGCAATACATGGGCTGTTCCAGCCCGGTTGGTGACATGATTGTTGCCTGTCGTGAGGGGGAAAGATTGAACTATGGGATTCTTGAAACGATTTTTGAAGACGACTTATCGTGATAATGCCGCTGGGAAAGCGCGCAGCAGTTTCGAAAGTCTCTCAGAAGACCAGTTGGAAACACATTTGAGAATTGCCAAATATGGCAACTTCATGCTGACAGATGCAATCCGCCCTTCTTACGATCTGGAAGTCGTACCACAGGCCGGATATCGTCACGACGTGTATACAGACAAAGAGACCGGAATTAAAATCCCGGTCCTGATGGCATCCGCTTCCCGGGAAATTCTGTTTGATCTCTTTATTGATCTGCTCGATCCACTGGGACACGAAGTCGATGTCGTTCTGGAAACCAGCCACGACGGTTCTAACAATCAGCACCAGGATCTGTATCGCGAACACATGGATCTGCCCGTTCTGAAAAGTACACTCTACGATTATGAAGATCTGCTTCTGAACGATGGCTGTGCCGGAATCGCTGTTCTGAACCCACAGATTCCTCTGGAAGTTCAATTTGACGAGCACAAACTGCTCATCATGTACGGTCAGGGAATTGAACAGTTCGAACAGACTCTGGATGAATATGGTATCCCGCATATCAATGACCTGAAATTCATCACAGAAGCAGAACATGTGCACTCTTCCAGCGATGAATCCATTGAAGAGCTGGAACAGTTGAAGTATCGCCTGGGAATCGATTTCGAATAAGCTGATTCGAACCGGATTTCGGCTCACCTCTAAGATCATATCATTGAAAGCTTCGCTTGATAATCGGTGTTGCCTGCCCTTCGATCAGTTGAACCTCCTGATCAATGGCAACCCCTTCAAATACCTGCTTCAGACCTGATGGCCAGTTAACTTCGAGCTGCACTTCAGCTGTACTCTGCCCGGTTCCAAAAGTCAGAACCCGTTGATTCCGAGCCTGATAACCATCACCGGCTGTCAGCTGGCGTACGAGTGTCTCCCCTTTGATCTTCAGACGCACTGTCGTACCAATAGCATCGCGGCTGGATCTGGTCCCCGTCAGTGTCACAACGAGCCGATGACCGTGTGATTCAGTTGTATTTTTCAGCAGAGCCAGTGGTTGATCCAGACTGGTCAGCACTGCTTCTTCCCGGCCATCTCGATTCCAGTCGACACGAGCCAATCCCCTTCCCAGCCTCTTCTGCTGAAAAAATGCACCTATCCCGGGTGTCTGCAGTTCCTGAAATACTCCTTTCCCCCGATTCCACATCAACTGAGGCTGCATCTGCCATGGAATCTCATCGGCTGACAGATCTTCGACATGCCCGTTGACGATCAGCAGGTCCAGCAGGCCATCCAGGTCCGCATCCAGAAACTGGGTTCCAAAACCAAGTTGATAGAGCGTCGAATCGGACATATTCGCAGCCGGTGTTTTATCGATGAATGAGTCCGGAGCGACCTGACGATACAGTGTATTTGTTTCCCGAAAATAATTGGTGACATAGATATCCAGCAGACCGTCTGCATCAGCGTCACCCGCTGCAACCCCCATACAGGCTTCTGTTCGCCCCTGCGCATTGAAAGCCAGCCCCGACAAAAGTGCCTCTTCCTGAAACGTTGGCTTTCGCATCCCCTGATTGACCATAAAAAAATTGGCTACCGCATCATTGGCGATAAACAGATCGGGAAAGCCCTTTCCCTTCAGATCTGCGGCAACGATCCCCAGTCCCTTTCCTTCAGAAACTT
>JAGQQP010000666.1 GCA_020426085.1 Planctomycetaceae bacterium
AAACGAACAACACGAATTCGCGCTCACACCGATGGCGGAATTTCTACGAAGCGATGTTCCCGGCTCCAAACGCGCGCTGGCCATGATGAGCGGGGATGAACAGTTCCAGTCCTGGAGCGAGATTCTCTACAGCATCGAGACCGGCAAAACGTCCTTCGATAAAGTCTTTGAAAAACCGATCTTCGAATACCTGTCTGACAACCCGGACAAAGGACAGATTTTTGATCAGGCGATGACGGGCATTCATGGCAGAGAAACCGGGGATATCCTGAACGCTTATGATTTTTCAGGAATCAATACACTCATGGATGTCGGCGGCGGAAACGGGTCGAACATCATCAACATGCTGCAACACTACCCCGAAATGAAAGGCATCCTGTTCGACCTGCCACAGGTCGTGGAGCGGGCACAGTCTCATATCGAACAGGCAGGCTTGCAAGACCGCTGCCAGTCCATTGCCGGCAGCTTCTTCGAATCGGTACCTGCAGGCGCTGATACGATTTTCCTGCGACACATCATCCACGATTGGGATGATGATAAATCTCTCACAATCCTCCGTCACTGTCATGCGGTGATGTCGGAGAACAGCAGACTGCTGGTCGTGGAGAGCGTGATTCCCGAGGGGAATGATCCGTTCCCTGGAAAGTTCCTGGATCTGGTCATGCTGCTGATTCCCGGCGGCAAGGAACGCACGGCTGAGGAATACAAGACACTGTTCGAACAGGCGGGCTTTGAACTGACACGTATCATCCCCACCGAATCGGCCCTCAGTATCATCGAAGGAATCAAGCGTCAGCCCTGATGGGCTAAAGCATTCACACACGAAAGTGAAACGATATGCCAGAAATAACAACGCATCAGCAACTCGAGCAGATGATTACGGGCTACTGGAAATCGCAGAGTATTTATGCCGCTGCGAAACTGGGAATTGCCGACCTGCTGATCGCTGGCCCTCAGACTCCCGAGCAACTGGCGGCTGCTACCAATACTGATGCCAGTGCCCTCTATCGTCTGTTACGTGCGCTGGCCAGTATCGGTATTTTTGAAGAAAATGAAGCGGGGGAATTCGCATTAACCCCGCTGGCACAACCCTTACGCAGTGACGATCCCGAGTCAAAGCAGGCGTTAGCCATCATGAACGGCGAAGACCAGTTTCGCCCCTGGTGCGAAATCATTTATAGTCTCCAGACCGGAAAGCCCGCGTACGACAACATCTGGGGGAAATCGATTTTTGAATTTCTGTCTGAACATCCGGAGAAGGCACGCATCTTTGACAAGGCGATGATAGGCATCCATGGTCGCGGAACCGATGCCGCAATCAAAGCGTATGACTTTTCCGACATCAAAGTGCTGGCGGATGTCGGGGGAGGCAACGGTTCGAATCTGATCAGCATCCTCCAGGCCTGCCCAAACCTGAAAGGCATTCTCTTTGATGTGCCTCATGTCGTTGAGAATGCACGCGCACGATTCGAGCAGGCTGGCCTGACCGACCGCTGCGAACTCGTCGGCGGTGACTTCTTTCAATCAGTGCCAACAGGAGCGGATGCGTATCTGATGCGACATATCATTCACGACTGGAATGACGAAAAATCACTTCAGATTCTCAAGAACTGCCATGCAGCACTGCCCGTGAACGGAAAACTGCTGGTGATGGAAAGTGTGATCGATCCGGGCAACGATCCCTTCGCGGGCAAATTCGTGGACCTGGTGATGCTGCTGGTAACCGGGGGCAAAGAACGGACGGCAGAAGAATTTCAGACACTCTGTAACCAGGCCGGCTTCGAACTGACGCGCATCCTGCCGACGGAATCGGAACTCAGCATCATCGAAGGCGTCAAAAGCTGATTTCAAGGACTTCCGCAGATTTAATCAGGGAAAACGAATCGAGCAACCGGCGCCTACGAAGAAACCATCTGCCGCGTCATTCAACCCCACTCCCGCACTCATATCGAGCTGCAGATTGTTGGTGATCAGATAAGTGAAGCCGGCATCAAAATAGTGTTCGGTGCGCGCCGTTCGGGCACCGCTGGGAATCAATACGAACCATTCGGTAAAGGCCCCCAGTTTGTCGGTCAGCGTATATCCCACCGAACAGGACTGCGCGATTTCGAGAAAGGATTCACCAGAGTCATCGACATCGCCATACCCCTGCGTGGAGGCAGCGACATTCAGGAAATCATTGATGGTCCAGGCATAGATCAGATCAACGCCCGGTTCGACCTGATTCGCTGTAAACGCGGTGCTTCCTGTCGGAACACTCATCGAAGTAATCAGAGCCATTTCAGGCAGGAGCCCCTGCTGCGGAGTCAAAGCAAACTGCAGCGCCAGTCCCAGATCCTGGCTGCCGAAAGTCGTATTCTGAAAGAGGCCTGCCTCGGTACTCTGCTGCAGTGGAGAAAACGACAGGCGAAATTCCATCCAGTCCGCCACGATCCCCCGGCGAAACAGGATTTCGCCGAATGACTGGTATTTGACATCCGCGCCCAATTCTTCACTGTCCAGATAAGTATAGCCGAACTCAATCTGAGTCACGCCTTTGCCGACTGTCACAGACGTGGATGTGAAATTCGGTCGGTCGGTCTGCAGAGGCTGATCGAGTTGAGGACCTCCGTTACAGCCGGTGCTGCCCTTCCACTGAAACAGGGTGCCACAGTCCGGTGATAAATTGAGGAGCCGATAGCGCGGGACTTCATATTCAACTTCGGGAGCTTCGGCATATTCTGATGAG
>JAGQQP010000667.1 GCA_020426085.1 Planctomycetaceae bacterium
GGTGGGTGTCTGCTTTGATTACAGTATTGTTTATTCCAGGAATCTATACCCTGTTCGCACAGCTTCTGAGAGTTCCCCTGCCACGCGGTCTGCTTGGCTGGTAGCCTTTCGACTCGACTTTGTTCTGACTCTGACCTTCGCCTCGCAACTTGAAGAATCAACATGGAATCGACATTCATCACCGCGTTACAGAATATTGTCTCACCCGAAGTCCTGCTTGTGATCTTTCTCTCAGCCGTCTATGGATTGTTCGTCGGATCCATCCCGGGGCTGACGGCAACGATGGCGGTGGCATTGTTGATTCCGCTCACCTTTTATCTGGATAACCTGTCTGCCATCGCCGCGATTGTGACGCTGGAAGCCTGCAGTATTTTTGCCGGTGATATTCCGACCACACTGGTTCGAATACCGGGGACTCCCTCTTCGGCTGCCTATACCGACGATGCATACTCGCTGACCCGCCGCGGTCTGCACGAAACGTCTCTGGGTGTTTCGCTGGTCTTCAGTGTTGCCGGTGGTCTGTTCGGGGCACTCGTGCTGATTCTTGCCGCTCCGCAACTGGCAAAGATCGCGTTCGAATTTACAACCTACGAATACTTCTGGCTCTACGTGCTCGGCTTGAGTTGTGCCGCCATCGTCTCTACCGGTTCGCGTCTCAAGGGAGCGCTTGCACTGATGATCGGTTTGATGTTTGCGACAGTCGGACTGAGCGAAGTACACAGCGTGCCTCGCTTCACCTTCGGGTTTGATGAACTGTTTACCGGGATCAACTTTATTCCAGCGATGATTGGTCTGTTCGGGTTGTCTGAAGTATTTCGCAATACACTGACTTCAAAGACGGACGAAGAAACAGAAAAACTCAAATCGGCAATCCCTGAGGAAGAAGACAAGTCGTGGTTCAAACACCTGAAACCCGTCTTTGGTGGCGTGCTGCCTCAACTGTGGAAACGGAAATTCAGCTGGTTCCGTTCCAGCTGTATCGGTTCCACGATCGGCATGATTCCCGGTGCCGGCGCCGATATTGCTGCCTGGATCTCCTATGCCGTCTCCAAAAAATGTTCCAGAACTCCGGAAGAGTATGGCAAAGGTTCTCTCGATGCGGTCGGCGATGCCACCAGTGCCAACAACTCAGCTCTCGCCGGTGCCTGGATTCCGGCGCTTGTCCTGGGCATCCCCGGCGACTCGGTGACCGCGATTGTGATCGGTGTACTGTTAATGAAAAATATTACACCCGGTCCCGGCATTTTTGAAAATCCGGATCAGCTGGTCCTCGTGCATGGTATTTATCTGACGTTTATTCTGGCCAACCTGCTGTTGATTCCCCTGGGATTCCTGGCCATTCGCAGCGGTGCGCAGCTGGTGCGTATTCCCCGCCGCATCCTGATGCCTTTGATTCTGATGTTCTGTGTTGTCGGTTCGTACTCCATCAACGGCAGCTACTTCGATGTCTGGGTCATGCTCGGCATGGGCATCCTCGGGTTTATCCTGGAAGTCTTCGCGATTCCGCTCGGTCCGGTTGTGCTCGGCATCATTCTCGGCGGTCAACTGGAACAGTCTTTTGTGCAGAACCTCTCCAAAGACGACAGCTTTCTCTCTTTCTTTAACCGTCCTATCTCAGCCGCCCTGGGAATCTTCTGCATCGCGCTCTGGCTGGTACCACTCATCATGCCTCTGCTTCGAAAAAAATGGTCGACTCCTGCCTGATCATCAGCACGCTGCACCGGAAGGTTGCATTCTGAGTATAAAGTTCTTGGGATCTGCTGTGTGGTGAGTTATTATAATTTGCTCAACTCATACACCTGCCTGTTTTAATGAATGCCAATATCAATCATTGGTTTGAGAATCAATATGCAGAGGTTTTATGACTTTTTTTTCTTCACTTATTCGTATGCTGGCTAGCTTCGTTTTAATCACAGCGATTTTGGTTTGCTTTTCTGGATTTGTGAATGCAGCACAGCTACCGGAAATGCCACGCGATGAAGCCATCGTTCTCTTGACCAGACTTGCTGATTCCTGGGAGGGTTGTCTGAAGCACGCTAATTATATTTCTGGTCGTGCAAAGGTGAATCAGGAATCGAATGTCAAATCAGCTCCCGTCCAGTTACGAGAGGGGGAGATTCGAAATCAGAGAGGTGATTACGAACGAGTTATTAGAGCAGAAGTTGATTTTAAAGCAGATTTTCAAAATCAGGCTTACTGGTGTTTCTGGAGTCAACAGCATCCCACTACGTGGGCAAATCAGTCAGATGGATTGATTGTCAGTCAGAACAAACATCTTGAACGATCATATTCAATCCTGACCGATAATGATTATTACCTGCTCCCTCTTGGAATGGAAAATATTACACCCTTCCCCCTTCCGCAACCGGAAGAATTGATTCGACTGGATGTGCAACAAAATCGTGACAGCGATTTAAGTTTACGCCGTGTTGCTTATCGGGATTCACCTCGTGTGGGCCGTCAGTTTGTTGAGCGTTCGCAGATGTTCGATTCATCCCGATTGTTGAAAATGGGTGGCAGTTTTCCGGACCAGTTTCTTAGAAGTGTAGTCAGGCATTTAGAGACAGGTCACGGAGTGCGCATTAGTCTGATCAAAAAGCAGCCGGAAGTCTTATTGATTCAGGTCCCCTATCGTGGCTCAACAGCAGGAGCCCCCGTTCTGTTTTTAGAGTCTACCTGGCTGGCTTCGCAGGAATCCGCGGGTCCAGCGATGCTGCTCGAATCGGTT
>JAGQQP010000066.1 GCA_020426085.1 Planctomycetaceae bacterium
GAAAACTCTGATCAAAGGGTTGCGAACCACAACAGGCATCTGCAAACAGTACAGCGCCATTCTCCAGTGCCTGTCTGATATTCGCCTGTTCTGACTTCGACAGACTGAACTGACTTCGCCCGTGCATATAAATCAAAGGATACTGCAGCAGATTCGGATCGCTGGCCGGTAGGCTGGGAGTTTTCGTAGAGGCAATCATCCCCGCCTTCTGATTCAACGCTTTCAACAGATTACTGAGGGCCCGCGGTGCCGCATCCCAGGTACCTGTATGCCGGATCTTGGCGATTTGCAGAAATCCACGTTCAATCTGATTCTGCATACCGTCGTTATTTGCCAGCTCTTCCTGATCCAGTTTGTTCGGCGGTTCACGGCCTGTAGCATAGGCAATCACATTCGTGCCAATGCGGATTGCCCGGGTGATCATTGAAGTGGCTTTGACCGAGCGATCTTTTGAGGGGAATCGCATCCACTTATCCCACAGGCAGGCCAGATCGTCAGGACAGTAAATAATCGAAGTGCGACATCCAACATCGACTCCGTATAACTCAACACTTTCTGCATCCAGCAGATATTCACAACGAAAAACAGGATGTTCGGCGGTCAACCTCTTCAGTTGCACTTCTCCCTGGGGATACATTTTTTTGATCAGCTCGCGGAACCCACGATCAAAACCTGCACCGTTACAGTTATCAACGGCGAAAATGAAGCCCCCCTGCTCCACATACTGTTTAAGCATGGCGGTCTCTTTTTCATCGAACCCCGGATCATCCTGACCACTGAGGAACAGGACCGGCGCCTGCCTGAGTACGGAAACGCCAGCCCCCTGGATCGCCAGATCCAGGTTGACTGTTTGCCAGGTCAGCAACTTCGGCCAGTCGGGACTGCCGGACAAGGCATCGGTCAGATTCAGGATATCGTTCTGATGATGGTTCCAGTTCGGAAGAGTATCCGGCTTCCGGTTGGCTTGAGCATCCGAATTGTATTCCAGTTTATTGATCAGAACCGGCGCTAAACCTTTTGAGAGAAACAGCAGTACAAAACTCGACCCTAAAACAGGATCACCTTCCTGGCCAACCCCTTGCCAGGAACCATCCCTGACCGATTGACGCTCGACGAGAAAGGCAGCGCCTTCACGGTACCAGTCGTGTTTACCGAAAAAACGTGTCCCACTGAGTCGACCGGCGCGTTCAAGACCATACAGATAATACAACAACCAGGAGTTGACTCCGGGATTATGCCCTACCGAAAAGTGATTCGCCATCCAGCGGATCGCACGTTCGATAGACTCATCATCATCTTTATTGACACAACAGTTGGGAGTTCCATCCGGATTGATCTCCAGTTCGTCCCCCAGCATGGAATTCACAATCACCATGGTTGCGATTCCTGCGACAGTCATACTCCCCCGGCTGGCTCCCACTTTCGACTGATAACCCCAGCCACCATCGGAGCTCTGCTGGGTACTCCAATACTGTTTGATCAGTTTCCAGGTATTGATACTGACCGGAACACCGGCGTGAACCGCGTCTCTCAGAGCCAGAACTGCATACTGGCTATTGCTGCGATCAGCTGTTCCAGCTCCTCCGATTGCCATACCAGGTCCATACCCCCAGCCACCAGCATCCGGGCCGGTTTTAACCTGACTGTTCTCGAGCTTCAGAACCAGCGACTGAATCAGAGTATGGTCGCGTTTTCCGTCTTTGGCTGCAGCCAGTGCCATGATCATTAAACCGGTCTGATACGTTCCTCTGGGATCGGGGGCGCGCAAGGTACGGAGATATTTGAGGCCACGTTGCACCGGTTCATCTTTGGCTGTCATGCCGCAATTTATGATGGCCATCAAAGCCAGACAGCTGACTCCGACGGTATGATTTCCCCCTCGTGTTGACCACGAACCATCGCCATTCTGTTGTTTCACCAGGAAGTCACGTCCCCGGTCAATCGAGTCGACGACGGCTTGTGCTGTCAGTTCCTGTGCAGATACGGTCGCGTAAAAGGGGAAAAAGACAGAAATGCAGATGGCACCTGTCATCGTCCAGCGCAACGCCAGATGCGCTATTCGAGATTGCAAACAATGCATGGCATTTCTCTTTCGATGTTCACAAAACTTTAATCTGGTAAAGGCAGGATGACCAAAATCCCATCCTGAAGTTGCTCGTTTCCAGACCCTTCAATCTGTAGCGCGAATCCTGCCCTTCAATATCAGGTAGAGATGATTTGACTGATATTATAGTTTAAGAAATCTCCCTGCTTATCAATTTTGTCCGTTTTTTATGAAATCATGTACTTTTTCAGTCGTTTTATAGATTGTATCAGAATTGACTAAGCAAGTCAGGGGGTCTCTGTTTCTCTTGTCATTTAAGGAGAGTATAATCAGATCCCCTGAAATCCTTTTTCCATATCCATACGAACTGACTTCTGGTTGTTGAAACCAGGTTCTGGCCGATACCGGATCAATCAGTCGGGATTCAATCATTAGAGAGAATGGGATAACCTTGGCTAACGAAAAACGCGATTTTGATGATTTTCTGGAGAAACTGAAACGTCATCACGATGTCATGGTGGAAGAACTGCATAAAGTCATCATCGGGCAGGATGCCGTCATTGAGCAGATTCTGGCAGCGATTTTTACTGGTGGTCACTGCCTGCTGGTCGGTGTTCCCGGACTGGCCAAAACGTTGCTGGTCAGCACGATCGCCCGTATCCTGGATTGTGAATTCAAGCGAATCCAGTTTACTCCCGACCTGATGCCCTCTGATATCACCGGGACAAATGTGCTCGAAGAAGAGGATTCCGGACGGCGATCGTTTCGCTTCGTGCAAGGTCCGGTTTTTACCAATATTCTCCTGGCAGACGAAATCAACCGTACGCCTCCTAAAACCCAGGCAGCGCTGCTGCAGTCGATGCAGGAGCGGGAAGTGACTGTGGGGCAGACAACATACGATCTGCCTGATCCGTTCTTTGTCATCGCGACACAGAACCCGATTGAACAGGAAGGGACATA
This sequence comes from Planctomycetaceae bacterium, assembly GCA_020426085.1. Lineage (GTDB taxonomy): Bacteria > Planctomycetota > Planctomycetia > Planctomycetales > Planctomycetaceae > Gimesia. The sequence continues at coordinate 3,005 of JAGQQP010000066.1, forward strand.
TCCGCTCCCCGAAGCGCAGCTCGACCGCTTCATGTTTAATATCAAAGTGGAATATCCCAACCTCGAAGAGGAGGAAAAAATTCTGGCATCAACCAGCCTGAGCGAAAAACCGGAAATCCGTAAAGTTCTGTCTGCAAAATCCATCATCTATCTGCAGCGTCAGATCAATATGATTGAAGTAGGACCGATGACGATCAATTATGTCACCCGACTTGTGCGAGCGACGCGACCGTCAGATGGATCGGCACCCGCCTTTGTCAAACAGATGGTAGACTGGGGTGCCGGACCACGTGCAGGACAATACCTGATTGCAGGCGGTAAAGCGATTGCCGCCATGGCAGGACGGGCAAGCGTCTCACTGAATGATATCAGACGGGTGGCAGTCCCTGTACTCAGACACCGTATCTCAACCAACTTCCAGGCTCAGGCAGAGGGAATGGTGACGGAAGATATCATCGCCCGGTTACTGGAAGAGATTCCGGAACCCAATATACCCAAGTACGAATGACCGATCTGAACTCAAAGCTTGAACAGCAGTGCTGGAGTCTCAGTGAGCCGTCAGTTCTGCAGAGTCGTTAAGCTGATGCTGCAGTACTTTCTGGATTTTGGCGCGCAGGTTTCGAATTTTGATCGGCTGAACCAGGATTCGAGAGCGATCCGTTTTATGCAGTGTTTTTTTCACGCCGCCGTTTTTCTCGGAGAGAACAAGCACAGCAGCCAGATCGGCGTCCAGTTCCAGTGAATTAGTAAACGCTTCCACTGCGCCAGGCCCGATGGAGTCTTCCATGAAGACCACACAGTCAGGAGCATTTTCCTTGATGCGGTTCAAAGCTCGCTCCACATCGCTGAGAATAAGTACCCGATACCCATGCTTGGTAAGATATTCTCTGAGCACATCCTGATGTTTGGGTCGATTCTCGACACACAAAATCGTCGGAGGCGCGATCGCCATTTTCAGCTCCTGTTCAGCGGAAGTTTTTACTTCAGCCGGTTTATTGACTGTGCCAGTCTCATCCAGTTGAGCACGCACTTCCAGCAGATCCTGAATCGCATCTGTCGCTGACTGATAACGCTGAACCGGCTGGTAAGCCATCAGTTTTTCGAGCACGTTTACCACCGATGCAGGTAGACCCGGTTCGATGGTCGTAATCGGAGGTACCTGTGAATAGCGTGAGGGTCGCTTTCGCTCTTCGATATCTTTTGTTCTGGGGAAGGGAGGCTTACCGCAAAGCAGTTCATAAAAAATCGTGCCGACAAAATAGAGATCGCTGCGGGGATCGTTACGTGGTGCTCCAGTCGATTTTTCCAGTGTTCCGTATTCTACGGCCCGCTGATGTGCTTCGCCCGCACCACTGGCGTCATCTTCGCCTGCTAATCCAAAGTCAATCAGTTTGGCAACCCCCTGAATCGACATCAGAACGTTGGTCGGTTTCATATCGCGATGGGTGTATCCCAGACGATTGGCATACTCCAGGCCTTCGCAGATATCGACGGTATAATTGATCGCCTCAACGGGAGATAATTTTTTGCGGATCGTAATAAAATCGCGCAGGTTCCCGCCTTCGACAAATTCCATGGTAAAGTAGTGCGTATCGTCCTGAACTCCGACATTATAAATCGGGACAATATTTTTGTGTTGAAACTGCTTACAGACCTCGGCTTCCCGATGAAACATTTTGACGGTTTCGGGATCTTGAGCCCAGCGCTGCCTGAGAACCTTAACACCGACCATGCGACCATCAATCAGAGATGCAGCCCGGTAAACACGGGCAAAACTCCCGGAAGCATTCTGATACATGAGCTTGTTGTCACCAAGTACCAGTCCGTCGAGTTCGTTGTTTTTAAGGCGACCTGCCTGAAAAGAAGTGATGAGATTCTTACGCTCTAACAGTCGAATGAGCTGATCATCATCGGCTGATTTTTCCTGAAGCTCCTGGAGACAGGAATCCATATCCTGTTGTGAAACAAGTCGCATGCTGACTAGTTCCACACTGAGCTTTTTCTTTTGTGACTTCTTATTAAAAAAAATCATCCGCGGTCCACGATCTGCAGATGCACATCAGGCAATGAACTAGATTTTCTGTAAACCAAATGAAAATAGAACAGTGAGTTCAAATTTGATTTAGCTGTTCTCTTTCGCGAAAAAGAAAAAAATGAGTGCCTCGGTTACATGAAATCCAGTCGCCAGATGCCAGATGCCATCTATGAAATGAATATGAGCTTAAAATATAATAAAACAACGGGCCTGAAATAGATACAAAATTCCATTTATGAAATTTTGAAGTAAGTATTGAGAATAACTAATTATAGCATCCCAAATGAGGCAAGGGAATCAGTGAACACGCGCGCAGAAAATAATTTCCCAATTTCAGAGTGAGACGGAGCGCATTCGTTCTAACCAGAACAGATTCAGGAATTCACCAGAAGTGTCCCGTATTTGACCGCACCGCAGGCGAGTGTGGTCTGAATATTCATGCGGGAGCCGGTTCCTTCGTAGTGGAAGAGAATCAGATCGGCACGAGAACCTGCTTCCAGGCTGATTTCCTCAAATCCCAGCAGACGTGCCGGATTGAGACCTGCCATATCCAGTGACTCCTGCAGGGTAATCCCTGCCATATCTATCGCAGTTGTCACACAGGTATCGGTTTCGAGACCGGAACCAGCCAGTAACTGCCTCTGCCCGGCGATCACAATCGGACCGTCTTCCAGTACTTCCATTTTGACCGAACCTTCCTCATAAATCCCGGGAGGAGATCCCGCCAGCCCGGAGGCATCACAGGTAATGATTGTATTCTCGACACCTTTGGTCTTAATAATAGTCCGAACGACACTGGCGGGGAGGTGATGTCCATCAGTAATAATACTGGCCATCAACCGCGGTTCACCTAATTGTTCCCAGATATAGTTTGGATGCCGACGCAGTGTCCCATGCGCCCCGTTGCCCAGGTGAGTACTCAACTGAGCTCCGGCCTCAACGGCTTCCATGATGTGTTCCGGTTCTGCCGCAGTATGACCAATCGAAACGACAACACCCGAAGCGACTGCTTTTTTGATAAAGGGAATTGCATTATCAACTTCGGGAGCCAGTGTGATCAACCGAATGCGATTGCCGGAAATTTCCTGAAGACGACAGAACTCATCCCAGTCTGCTGCCCGTACCTGATCCAGTGGATGAGCACCACGGGGACCCTGAATCGGTGAAATGTAAGGACCTTCCAGATGACAACCTGGCACCATCTGCTGTGCCCAGGAATTCTCTTCACACGCTTCACGAATCGCAGTGAACCCACTGACATAATCTTCGTAAGAACTGGTGATTAATGTAGGACAGAGTCTCGTAATACCATACTGATAATGTTTTTCCAGTACCTGACAGACTTCATCAGACGTCAACCCTGGTTTGTTAAACCAGATTCCACCATACCCATTGATCTGCAGGTCAAACATCGCAGGCGCAATAAAAGGCAGACCTGCTGCTTCCGAATCAGGAAGCAGTTCGATCGAAGAGATTTTTTCTCCCTTGATCTTGATGCACACTGCTTCATAGGTATCGTATCTTCGTCCAACTAACTCCATCAATTGCCTCGAGCTCTTAAACAATTTGAATCAGAAAGCCTGTAAATAAAATGAGCAACTATTACAGGTTTATTTAAACTTAGAAAGTATAAGGAAATTACTCCAAAGTCAAAAAAAGAATTTTGAGAACACTGCTTTATACCACGAATTTCATGCAATTTACAGTGTGAGATTAAATGTTTGTGTACTATGAAAAAATTCCTGGTATTTTTTGAGGAATCGGGTGTTTTCGGAAGATGGAACGAGTAAAATTGATGGCAACACAACTTTGTTCACTAAATCCGCTGCTCCCTCGGAATTGAGATAATTTATGTACCTGAAAATGGCCAAACGCGTTCTGTTGGAGACGGATAAAAGGCTTGTCTGGAAACTGGCTTACAACTTTGGCTTCAAAGGAGCCCTGTCGGTTCACAAGCATAAAAAACGCCTCAAACGAGGCGAATTCTTCCCTCCCTTCCTCTATGTCTCGGTAATCAACAGCTGCAATCTGCGCTGTCAGGGGTGCTGGGTCGATGTCGCTGCCAAGCAGGAAAAAATCGACGTCGAAGCCATGTCAAAACTCATCCGGGAAGCCAAAGAGATGGGCAACTCTTTCTTCGGAATCCTGGGTGGGGAACCTTTCATGCATCCCCAGCTCCTGGAAATTCTCGAACGTCATCCTGACTGCTATTTTCAAATTTTTACGAATGGGCAATTTATTACCGATGAAATTGCCAAAAAACTTCGCAAGCTGGGAAATGCGACTCCCCTCATCAGCGTCGAAGGCAACGAAATCATCAGCAACGAGCGCCGTGGACGAAATGACGTTTACGCCAAAACCATGCAGGGCATTCAGAACTGCCTCAACAACAAACTGCTGACCGGCGTCTGCACGAGTCTCTGTAAATCCAACATCGATGACCTGCTCACCGAAGAATGGGTCGATAAGCTGATCGACATGGGCGTGATGTATTGCTGGTATCACATCTACCGTGTCGCCGGCCCTGAACCAAATCCCGAACTCGCGCTCTCTCCTGAAGAACAACTGCGGGCCCGTAAGTTTGTCGTCGATATTCGCGCCCGCAAACCAATTGGTGTGATCGACGCTTACTTCGACCACGACGGCACCGCCCTCTGTCCTGCAGCCACCGGACTCAGTCATCACATCAATCCGTGGGGTGACATCGAGCCCTGCCCGGTCATTCAGTTCGCGACCGACTCCATTCACGATCAGTCAAAAACGCTGAAAGAAAAATTCATCGGTTCTGAATTCCTCAAAGACTTCCGGCACGTTGTACAACAAAATACCCGGGGCTGTATCATCCTCGAACGTCCCGATCTGCTCGAAGACCTGATGAAAAAACATGGCGCCAAGGATTCCACCTTCCGCAAACAGGCGATGCAGGAACTGCAGAACCTGGAAACGCGCACGTCGCAATACTCTCCCGGAAACGAAGTCCCCGAGAAAAGCCTGGTGTATCGCATCGCTAAGAAATTCTTCTTCAACGATTTCGGCGTCTATGCAGGCACCGATCACAGCCAGACCTCTGCCCCAGGTATTCTGGCCAGTCGTGCCACATTGCCTGCTGCTTCGAACGACGATCCCCCCAACTTCATTCCCCTCGAAGCCATCAAAAGCGATGTCCAGTAAGGAACAGCTCTCGCTAGATCTTTGACTTAATTCATCTTCTTGAATTCAACAGATAAATCTCTGTTTTCGAGACTTTTCATGAAAACCCTGCACTTCCCGAAGCATTTCTGACACCTATAATCTAAAGCGTCGAGCGACGTAATCATCCAATGCGTATTGAGAAATGCGACAAAAACAGCTGGAAGTAAGATTTCTCAGTAAATGAAGAATCGAACCATTCTTAAACAGTAACTTCTGATAAATGTGCATTGAGAACAGTCCGCGTGATCTCAATGAGTAAGCAGACGGGTAGGAAATGACTTGACTAACATACGCACAATCAGAGATTTCTCTCACTTGAGCCGGTTTTGAAATAGTCAAAAGTTGCTGATTTGTAGTATGTTATGATCCGGTTAGATTCAGAATTGAAAGTAATGAAGTTTGTGGTTCAGGTTTCCGAATCCAGAACCAGTGAGCGATTACATTGAATGAGTTTACTTTCTCAACTTATCTCTAATTCCTCGCTGTTCTACCGTTGATATCTTTTAGCTTCTCGAGAGTTTTATGTCGAATTACCCGCCAAAGAGTCAGGATACGACTTTCGATCCTGATTCAAACATCATTCCGTCTGACATCAAATCTGCTGCCTGGCTCTTTGAGCAACTGGCCGTAGACTCAGGACGTTCAGCAGATCGAACCCGAATAAGACGTGCCTTAATTGAAGTCGCTTCGGAGAATTCACCAGGATCAGAGGGAGCCTGGTGGGATTGGCTGGTTGAGGCCAGTCGCAGTCTGGGACTAAAATACAAAGTCATGGATTGCACATTTCGCGAATTAACCGATGTCGCCAGAGAAGGCGGACGCATCATCACTTGCGTAGGCACTCCTCCAGAATGGGTGGCACTGGTAGCAACCAAAAGACGACGCTTTCAGGTTTTACTGCCCGGGCGGGAAAAGAACCGCGTCTGGATGAGTACCCGCAGGATGCGGCGTTTACTTCAATTTAAAAACCGCGATGAAGTCGTGCGTTGCCTGATCATTAAACCAGAACTGGCGCCGTCAACCGATCCCGGACATGAATTGCATTCCCAGCTCCCACTGGATCGAGTGCTGGCTCTGATGAAACCGGAAGCCGGTGATATCTGGACCATCACGGTCTTTGCGCTGGTAACCGGATTACTGGCTCTGGCTACACCGATGGCTGTAGAAACCCTGGTGAATACCGTTGCCTTTGGGCGCCTGCTTCAACCCCTTATTGTGCTGGCATTGATGCTTCTGGCATTCCTCTCTTTTTCTGCTGCGCTGTTAGGTCTCCAGACGTTTGTTGTTGAAATCATTCAAAGGCGGCTCTTTGCCAGGGTGGCAGCAGATTTATCTTACCGCCTCCCGCGAATCGTACCGACTTCAATTGAAGGGCAATCGGGAAGAGAACTGGTGAATCGTTTCTTTGATGTGATCACCGTTCAAAAAGCCTCGTCTGCATTGTTACTCGATGGAATATCCCTGGTATTGAGTACGCTGATTGGTATGACCGTTCTGGCGTTCTACCATCCCTGGCTGCTCGGATTTGACGTGGTCCTGTTGGGGCTGATCGCGTTTGTCATCTTTGTGCTGGGGCACGGTGCGGTCAACAGCAGCATCAAGGAATCCAAGGCGAAGTATAAAGTGGCGGCCTGGCTTGAGGATCTGCTGGGGTGTCCGACTGCATTTCGTTATCGCGGCGCCGCAGAGTTTGCACTCGATCAGGCGGATCATTTAACTTATGAATACCTCAGCGCCCGTAAAAAACATTTTCGCATTGTGATGCGGCAGATTATTTTCGCTTTAGGAATCCAGGCGGTTGCCAGTACTGCTTTACTGGGACTGGGAGGCTGGCTGGTCATCGCCGGACAGTTAACACTGGGTCAACTTGTCGCTGCCGAGCTGATCGTAACGGTCATTGTTGGTTCGTTCGCGAAAATGGGAAAGCATTTGCAGAGTTATTATGACCTGCTGGCATCTGTTGATAAGCTCGGCGTTTTATTTGACCTGCCTATGGAACGACAGGACGGCCTGCTGGCAATTCCGCATGACAAACCTGCTGAAGTCGTAATCAATAATATGCTAGGTCCCACCAGCCACGGAAAAAATCAGGTCGAACCACTCAACCTGACAATCAAATCCGGAGACCGGATGATGCTCATGGGGCCCAGTGGAAGTGGTAAGAGTGAAATCCTCGACCTGCTGTTTGGGTTGTCAATGCCCGAAGAAGGACATGTGACAATCAATGGCATCGACCCCCGAGATTTACGTCCCGATGCACTGCGAAAGCATGTGGCACTCGTACGTGATATTGAAATATTCTCGGGAACCCTGGAAGAAAATGTTCATCTCGAACGCCCTTATGTTTCGACCAGCGATGTCCGTGAAGCGCTGGAGTGGGTCGGGTTAATTGATGAAATTATCCGCCTGCCCCACGGACTGAATACACACCTGGTCGAAAACGGATATCCGCTGACAAAAAATCAGGCTCGCAAACTGATGCTGGCCAGGGCTATTGTCGGGCGGCCGCGTTTACTGCTGATCGATGCAATGATCGACTGTCTTCCAGACGAAGATGCAGAACAGATGATGGAAATGTTGTCTGATCCTGAACGACTCTGGACATTGATCATGGTCACGGGAAGACAAAGTCTCGCAGAAACGGGAACGATGATCTACAAAACACAAGAGGTGTGCCTGGCAGCTGCAGAGGAGAATTCTCATGGCGAATAAGAACACACTGGATCAAGCTGCTTCAAATTCGGAAAACAGACACTGGTCATTATTAAGCCCCGTCGCCTATAGCGAATCAAGTATGCCTGCTTTGAGGCTGGCGCGGTCGTCGCGTCTGGCGCGTAAGATTGCCAAAGTCCTGTTTGGAATCCTGGCACTCACAATCACGGTCATGGTGTTCGCGCCGTGGCAACAGTCTGTCCAGGGAACGGGAAATGTACTGGCGTATGCGCCTGACCAGCGACAGCAGGTGATCCAGGCCACCATCAAGGGACGTCTCGCACGCTGGGGGGATGAAATCTATGAAAATGCCCAGGTCAAAAAAGGACAGGTCATCGCTGAAATTCGTGACCTGGACGAGTCGTATTCTTCACGCCTTGATATGCAGTTGATGAATACACAACAGGCACTCACTGCGGCAAAGCAACACCTGGAAGCAAATCAGCGGGCACTGGAGGCGGCGAAAACAATCGTTGATTCCTATGAGGCTCAGGTTCAGGCATTTGAGACGGTTAAAAAGGAAACCGTGAGTGCACAAAATGCTTACATTGAAATGGCCTCCAAAAAAGTTCAGGCCGAACAACAGAAACTGGCAGAATTTGAAGCTGCCTTACCACAGTTGCAGGCCGAATACGACCGCATGAAAACTCTGCAGGCCGAAAATAATATTTCGTTGCAGAAGCTGCAGGAGGTCAATCGCAAATTAAAAGAAGCAACCAGCAAAGCCAAGGGGGCTGCCTTCTACTATGGCGCTGCCAAAGATGAACTGGCAGGCAAGCAGAGTGAGCGTACAGCGAAAGTAGAGAAAGCGCAGGCCGAGATTGATAAAACGAAAGCCATGCTGCGAAAAGCAAATGGTGATGTCTCCAAGGCGGAAAGTGATATTGCCAAGTCTCAACAGGAACTGAATAAGGTGGAGA
>JAGQQP010000668.1 GCA_020426085.1 Planctomycetaceae bacterium
TGCCTGGCAAGGTGAACTCTGTCCGCTTCAGCCCGGATGGCAAGTGGTTGATTACCTCTTCAGGTACCACCGGATTATTCGGTCAGGCTGCCATCTGGGATGTGGAATCAGGAAAGAAACTGCATGAATTCGTGGGGCACAAGGATGTGCTGTATGCAGCTGCCATCAGCCCCGACAGGAAATGGCTGGCAACAGGCAGCTATGATCAGAACATCATTCTCTGGGACATCGCGAGCGGTAAACAGGTCCGATCGCTGACCGGACATAACGGTGCGATCTTCGATCTGGCTTTCAGTCCCGACAGTACAACACTGGCGAGTGCCTCGGCTGATGCCACCGCCAAAGTCTGGCAGGTCTCCACCGGCAAGCGTCTGGATACACTCAGTCAGCCTCTTAAAGAACAGTACTCTGTCACATTCAGCCCGGACGGCAATTTTATTCTTGCTGCGGGAGCCGACAACCGGATTCGCAAGTGGCGTTTTATCTCACGAACCTCCGCAAAAATCAACCCGCTGATCTACGCTCGTTTTGCCCATGAAAATCCGGTCACACAGATTGCTTACTCTCCTGACGGTAAACTGCTGGCATCCATTTCCGATGATCAGTCGCTGAAAATCTGGGATGCAAATCAGTTGATTTTATTGAACGTACAGGAGAATCTGCCGGCACTTCCGACCTCCGTGGTCTTCTCTGCCGATTCCAGAGAGACTCTGGTCGGTTACAACAACGGGCTGGTTGAGAAAATTGAATTACCAAAGCAGCTTTCTCCTTCCCAGGAACCACAGAACTCACTTGCGGTAACCACGAAAGCAGCTGCACCGGCAGAACAGGCAACAAAACCCGTCACGCTCAAAGAACAGGAGCCCAATAATCAACTGGTCGATGCGACTAAACTGAATGCATCTGCTGTGGTTGTCAGTGGAGTTATCTCCTCTGACAAGCCAGACCAGCCCGACCTGGATCTGTTTCGTTTCGAATCCAAAGCCGGTCAGGAATGGCTCATTGAAACAAACGCAGCCCGCAAAAAATCCAAACTCGATTCCAAAATCGAAGTACTCGATGCGGAAGGCAAGCAGATTCCCCGTGTTCTGTTGCGAGCCGTCCGTGATTCCTATTTCACATTCCGTGGAAAAGATTCGAACATCGTCAATGATTTCCGCATCCAGAACTGGCAGGAAATGGAGTTGAACGAATATCTGTACTGCAACGGGGAAGTAGTCAAACTCTGGCTCTACCCCCGTGGTCCCGATTCCGGTTTCAACGTCTATCCCGGCAGCGGCGGAAAACGCTACACTTATTTTGGAACCAGCCCGATCACCCACGCGCTGCATGAGCCCTGCTACATTGTCGAACCGCATCCCGTGGGCACCGAACTGCCCCCGAATGGTCTGCCCGTCTTCACCATTTATTATGAGAACAACGACGACGGCAGACGCGAACTGGGGGATGACTCCAGGCTGATCTTCAAAGCCCCCAAAGACGGCGTCTATTACGTACGCGTCTCTGATGTTCGCGGTTTTCAGGGGAAAGACTTTCATTACGAACTGACCGTTCGTCCCCGCCAGCCGGACTTCAAAGTGACATTAAAAGGGGCTAACCCCAAGATCAACGCCGGCAGTGGCAAAGAAATCGAAGTCGTCGCCGATCGCATCGACGGCTTTAACGGTCCGATTCGTGTTGATATTGCCGATGTCCCTGCCGGATTCCATGTCACCAGCCCGATCATTATTCAGGCTGGTCACGACCGGGCTTACGGCGTGGTCTCCGCGGATCCTGTCCCTGAAACTTCAGGCCCCCTGGTGGCACCGCAGCCCAATGACAGTCGCTATCACTCGGTTTCCGTCACAGCGACGGCAAAGATTGGCGGTAAAGAAGTCACACACCCCGTGAATTCACTGGGACAAATCAGACGACTTGAAAAGCCTAAAGTGATTATCCGCATGGTGACGATGGATACAGACAAACTGGACGTCGCCGGTGACAACATCGCTGAGATCCCCGCTCAACCCATTGAACTGACAATCCATCCCGGAGAGACAATTTCGGCCCGGGTACTGCTCTTGCGAAATGGTCACCAGGGAGTCGTCGGCTTTGGTCGTGAGTATGCAGGACGAAATCTGCCACACGGCGTCTATGTAGATAACATCGGCCTGAACGGATTACTGCTGTTGGACAATCAGAACGAACGAACCTTTTATCTGACTGCTGCCAAGTGGGTTCCCGAGACAACCAGGCTGTTCCACCTGCGTGCTGACCAGGATGGTAACCAGACATCCGTCCCAGTGCTCCTGCATGTCAAACACAAAGACAAACTGGCGGCAAAACCGAACTAATTCACACGGTATTGCGAGTGGAACGACTCCGCACCGGCTTTATCTGGCTAATAGCCGCGAAGGATTTGTACTCAAATCCGGCAGAGGTGCATGGGGATAGTCGACGGGTTGATAGCGTATCGCCAATTCGGGCGTTTTCAGTTTTTTACCATCCTGAAACCGCGAGGTCAGAACCCGGTCAAGTATCCCAGTGGTTAACAGAGTCCGTTCGACAGGGTAGCTGGGTTGCCCGGTATGAATCATGAGTTCGATCCCCTTCAATAGATAAGCAAAGTGAGGATGTGCAGGTTCAGTTCGTTCTTCGAACTGAGTCGCGACAGGTTTCGCCTGCCCCTTGAGCTTGAGCGCCACTGAAGTACGATTCACCGACTGCAGCATGAACAATGCTCCCAG
>JAGQQP010000669.1 GCA_020426085.1 Planctomycetaceae bacterium
GTCAGAGAAACAAAAAGTATTAAAACCACGGATGATACGTATCGTGTTGATCGTTGTCTTCGTACTGGTGATTTATTCGGCCAGACAAAATCGGCCAACGCCTCCTGAAAGAGTCAGCAAAGAGACTGTAGAGGAACAGGAGCATCGTATAACCAGCGACTTCGAAAAAAAGTCAGGGTTTAAAGCTTCTTCCGTCGTAAAGTCCGGGGCTGGACAGGAAAAGCAACCGGTTCCAAGCAAATCTACAGACAGCATACTCCTGAAAGATAATGATCTTGCTGTTGGTTCCAAGAACAAGTCAACCGAACCGGAAGTGTCTGGAATAAACTCCAAACAGGCCCCTGCTAAATCCAGTCGACCGCCGCCTGCAGGGAAATCAAAGGGTTCGCAACCTCAGCCGGAACTCGGGCAACTTCGAGATTTAGGAGGAAAAGTCTGGGAGTCTGCTGCCGGGCTCAAATATGGCCCGGGAAGTCAGGAAAAACATCGTTTATTACATGTGATGAAGCATGCAGAAGATGAGCCGGATCGTCCCGGTAAGCATGGTGTCTTTGCCGGTGATGGTGTGAGAAAAAATGTTTTGGCATTGATCGATGAGGCTTATATCAAAGCCCTTGCAGGAGGCAAGAATGTAGTCAAAAAGAAAGAGGGGACACGTGTCGTTTACACAGTCAATATGGGGCGACCGGTAGGTTACGTGGGAGGTCGTGTTGGAAATCAACAGGGTAAGCCACCAGCCTACAAGGTGCGGTTGGTTCTGGAAGGAACCGAAGTCATTACGGCGTTTCCCTTATAAAGATTTAAATCAGGGTCCAGATCATGTACTACGTAGGGATTTGTTCGTTCTGCGAACAGGGCGCACTCGGAATTCGTATCTGTAGCAGTGAAGCTCACGCCCTGATTCTATGCGATGAATGTGATGCACTCTGGAAATCAACAGATCTTACACAGAAACCGGTTTTCCCAAAACAACCCGACCTGCCTTGTCCTTGTTGCTCAGGAAATCTAATGCTGCCACCAGCACATTGGGCCAGTTTTGGAGAAATCTACCAGAGGGGCTTGGTTTCAATAGTAACAGGTCAGACTACCGATTGACTTTGTGAAGTGCCCGGATTTCAGAATACAATTTCCAGAGTCTGATTTTCTTTCAAAACTCTGGATCTGATTTTGATGGTGTCACGTGTCGCGGGGATTTTAGATCCTGGAACTTTGACAATGAGTTGTGCGACACGATTTTTAAGAGGCAGATAATCCCCTTTGTCAACTGGCCTGATATCCCCTACAGCATTCGGTGTGAAAGTCGAATTAATCCATCTTGAGTCCCAGGGAATAGCCTGGCGATGGTCATCAGTCCCCAGCACGAGGCCTGAAAGGTCAGAGGCACGATAACGTGTTGATTTATAACTGACAGGAAGCTTGACCTGAATGATTATCAGATAGTCTTCATTTAAATCCGGATCTTTGGGAACCGTCCAGGCGGTAAAGCTGCCAGCTGTCACCGCATTACCCATGGGCTTCAACTTAAATTCTCCCCCTCCTTCGCCAGATCCATCTCCTTCAGAATCGCCAGTTCCTTTACCTATGTGAGCAGAAAAATCCTCTTCAATTTCTTCGACGGTATTCTCATTCTCACCAGTCATCGTTTTAACTGGTTGCATGATATTAAATTCCGTGGTTTGACCACCTGCTTCTTCGATTCGGGTATCGAGAGGGCCATTCAACGAAAAGTTTTGCTCCTCCTCAATACTGGCAAGTGTCGGAGTATTATCGTCTCCCTGCATCCCTCCCACAATCACGATCGCCATCAAAGTTAAGGCTGTCGAATGGAAGAGCAAAGAAATCAGATATCCCGTTGCAGAGAAACTGGCCAGCCAGATGACAACTTTCTGTTTCAGTGAGAGAGCCGCTTCATCATCATTGTCAGGGTGTAATTCAGACTGGTCGGAGTTCATGCGTTCCTTTATCACTGGGACTTTAACTGATGATGAGTCCCCACTGAAACGCGTAACAGTCCTGGATTGATTCGACATGGGTATCGTCGCTGACTGGAAACAACCAAAATTGGCATCACCTGTGTCTTTGATACCAGTCGGCTCACTTTGGCTCAAATTCATGGACAATCCTTAATCGTAAAATTTACGTGAATCAGGACGGCCCAACGGGTTATACAGGGTGATAACCTATTACTGTCAATTACGTATTATTATATAACAGATCTACAAGAATTGAATATTTTTTTCCTGAGAACATCAGGTTCTCAAGGGAGGCGGTTTTATCAATTCAGCCAGGTCTAGTGTACAGAAATGGCCTCTCACTTTTATCTGGGCAGAAAATCTTTTCGGATCAATTTGTTTGATCAAGGTTTCTGATCAAACAAGAACACGATGTAATTCCTGGATAGTCGTAATTCCCTCCAGAACCTTGGCTTTCCCGGATTCTTCCATGGTAGTCATACCATTTTCAGAAGCCAGTTTCAGGATATCTGATTGAGTCATTCCGCGGAGTATCGCTTCTCTCAACTCTCCCCGGATTCCCAGGGTTTCAAATATCCCGGTACGACCAAGAAAACCAGTTTGAAAACAATGTTCACAACCGGTGCCCCTGGCTATTTTTGAATCAGTTAATTGATCAGCATTAATACCCAGATATTCACAGGCACCAGCATCTGGCTGATGCGGGGTGCGACATTTTTCGCAGATACATCTTACCAGACGCTGCGAA
>JAGQQP010000670.1 GCA_020426085.1 Planctomycetaceae bacterium
GGAAATTACTCCCCTGGCGGAAGCCTGCCAGAAACATCAGATTCCTCTGCATCTGGACTGTGTACAGGCCATCGGAAAGATTCCGTTTCATTTTCATGACTCAGGCGCGACAGCCGTCAGCCTGGCTGCTCATAAATTTCATGGTCCGCGTGGCGTAGGCGCTCTGATCGTTAATGAAGGTGCACGCCTGCTGCCTCAAATTACTGGTGGACATCAGGAGCGGGGCAAACGAGCGGGAACCGAACCGGTGGCACTGGCAGCGGGAATGGCAAAAGCACTGGCAACAGCTATGCAGGAACAGGAAGTACGGGCAAAACATACCGCTGCCTTGAGAGATCAACTGCAGGCAGGTCTGCTGACACTCTGCGCGCCAGCAGTTGTCAACGGCAGTCAGGAACATCGGCTTCCCAATACCCTCAACATCTCGTTTCCCGGCCTGGACGGAGAAGCACTCCTGATCTCACTCGATCTGGCAGGCATCTCCTGCTCACTGGGCAGCGCCTGTGCCAGCGGCTCACGGGACCCGGCTCCCGTGTTGCTGGCGATGGGCTGCGAGGAACGCGTCTATCGCTCTGCTGTCCGCTTAAGTCTTTCATTCCTCAATACAAACGAGGAAATTGAATCAGCCATCCAGCGAATCAGCAAAGTGGTCAACCAACTGCGGTCCTGACACGAAAACAGAACAGGATCTATTTTATCAGGTGTTTTCTTCCGCTCTCTGATCCAGAGACCGCGTTGGTTTCTTATTCGACGTTGTTCCAGGCCGGGCAGTCGCTACTCTCCCGGATCATCAAAAATAGTAAACTGAGGCATCGGCAGATCTGTCTGCTCAAGTGCCTTGAGCTGTGTTTCGATCAATTCGATACGACTGGCGATCAATTCGCGACGGTGCGACCACTTTTGTTCCCAGTCCTGGAACATGGCTGCGAGATTCTCTGATGCGACTGTTGAGGCGTGACGTGTTGTTTGAATTTTTACAAGTGATCGTCCTAATCTCGAGTGGGCTTCCTTAACCTGATGACTAGTGTGTTGGGGACACAAAGGCATGCGTTGCTGCTCCCTAAGGTATGCGATTCGTGAATATGGTCTTCTTAGGATGAATACTTCTTGAAAGTGAATCTGTTCAGCGCAGGTGCAATATGATCTGTGATATTTATTCCATCAATTGTTGCGACTTCATTCGTCTGCTTATTCAACCACCTGCTGTGGCATGTTCGCTTTTGGCAAGATATGAAAGATGGATCGTCATTGCCGATCAGTGATCTTGAGCAATAAGCGTTGACTTTTTGCATGAAAAGTTTGAGTCTCCGCAAAGACCAAGCTCATTTGTTACGACCAGCATTCATCAGAACAATTATCATTAACCCGCATAATCAACAACTCTGCAACAGCAGTTACAAAATGCACACAATGGAATTGCACAGAAACGATCTTGAACGCGCGCCTTTTGAATCCACTTAATAACGGGAAAACGTAACAGGCTCAAATTCAATTGAAGCTATCATTGCAGTTTGAAACTCATACAGATCATAAACCAGAACCGAAGTATTCCCTGATATTCGTAGTGGTGGAATTTCAAAATGAGATTCAACACAAATGGATTCTTTGCTCTGTTTTCAGGTGACACCAGAATCGGGTACCAGTTTGTTTCTGTCTGGCCTGGAAACATTGTTATAGCATCCATCAAACCAGACAGTACATTTAGTTCATCGTGTCGATGCCAAAACTCTGACTTCGATCAAGTAGTTCATCCGGGAGTCGAAATGGGACTGGAGAATCCAGCATCGATCATCGCGAAGTTCTTATTCCTAAAATCAGCAGCATGGAGGGAGATGAGGTCACCGCAAACCTGTTGTGCTAAGACCATCTTCTCTCCCTGATTCTTCGCACTCCGCAACCTTGCCGCCCGGGACAGCATCTGCTCATTTTTATCGCATCTCTGCAAATGCGAGCCAACTTAAGAATTGCTAAATCCAGAAATACCAAGAGGGATTTGCCGCAGGGCAATATTTAACAGTTAAGCAATTTTTACCTGTTCCACAACACAGGCAAGGTCCAGTTAGGTAAACAGCAACGATCCTGCAGCCCGCTTTAACATAAATATTCGTTTGCATGAAACGATCAACACTTTCCTCTCTCACGCTAATAGAGTTACAGCCGAACTTTTGATGAAGGAACGGATAATAGTTACAACTCATCCTTTCCCGAGTGCGATACCGGAGAGATCGGTTTATTTTCAAAAAAACACCAAAGACACTCAGATTACCTAAAGTAACATTCCGATAGAATAGGGGCGTGAATGCGCAGCTTCCCTCTGCACGTTTACCGCGCCGTCTGAATCTGGAATGGTTTTGTTATGGAAAGATAAGCCACATCAGTTCGAGCAATCCTGTCAGAATGTATCGCTTTGTTACACATTTATAGGATTTGACAGGATCAAAAACTAATGTCTTCGGGTGGTTTCAGCATCACTCGAAACCTAAATCATATAAGTAGCTAAAACCCAGTAATCCCTTGGGAAGCTTTATTTACAAGTGAGAAAGGCTGTTTGCCATGACACGAATTAATACTAACGTTGCCTCGTTGAGAGGTCTGCGTAGTTTAAACAAATCTACAAATCTTTTGGATACCTCACTGACACGACTGTCAACCGGTTTGAAAATCAACTCCGGTAAAGACAATCCATCAGGTCTGATCGCCAGCGAAACTCTGCGGTCTCAG
>JAGQQP010000671.1 GCA_020426085.1 Planctomycetaceae bacterium
GCCACATATTATCATGAAGTATCCACCAATCACTTAAATGAAACAGAAGACGACAAAAACATACGAATTCGAAATATCAATCAGAAAGTACAGGATCTGATTCAGACAAACCGGTCTTACAGTGCGGAAGAACTGGGGCTGTTAGTCCGGTCCTTCTCGATGTACACAACAGGTGAGTTAGATAAACGGTCTAAAAAAATAGGAATCATCTTCAATCAGACAGAATCGGGGTTAATGATTGATCAGGTTTTTTCACCTTCTTCTGCTGAGAAAGCTCGCCTGATAAGAGGGGAGTTGATTACTCATATCAATGGGATTTCTCTCAAGCAGGATGGCAGGAAAATCCTGATTGATAAAATTGATAAAACCAGAGACCAGGATTCAGTAAGGCTGTCAGTTGTGTCTCCAGACAAAAGTACCCGCGAAGTGATGTGCTACCCAGAATATGGCGAGAAAATAAGTGCCGTCTATGAAATTACATACGGAAGTTTCAACCTGATTGCCAGTGGGTTGCTCGGTGTCGACGGAAAGATCAAAGATACCGCTGACATTTTAAAGTCGATTCAATCAAAACCTCAGGATGACTCACTCCGTTTGACTGACGCCGAACTGGTAAAACTGATTGATGAAGTCAAAAATTCATTACAGATCTACAGTGAGATGGCAAACCGGGTGGATGCAGGTAGATACCGACCTTCTCATATAGGAAGTCTGCCTGAATTAAATATTTATGTCAGCAACGAAGATGAGAGTGGTCTTATTGCAGGTATGAGATTGACAGCCGATGAAATACTGCAACTGGTTCGCGCCATCGGGGGCAGAGGCGCGGTGCTTAACTGGATCGTGAAGGACAATGCACCGATTCCAGAATGGGTCAAACAGAAAGTACTCGAACCTTCGGGTTTTCGAGACAAAGCGCCTCTCAATTGATCCTTAATGTTAACTGACAAGTCCCCCAAACTGAGCATTAACAGCTTTAATGAATCGCAGAAGCTCCCAGCTGTATTCAAGAATCATGATCGGTGCAACCAGGAGTGCCTCCTGCTGCCTGAAACCCCGGAACTTATCAAGCAGGGCCAATTCGCCTTCGCATATCCCATTCGACTTGAATCGTGAGACTGGGGCAGTTTTGGCGCAGTCGCTCAATCGCTGCGCGGCTCACGCCGGGAACGTCGATGGACAGGTATCGCAGCGAAGACATTTCGGGAATGCCTTCCAGTCCCCGATTCGTCAGTCGCTTGCCGTACAGACCGAGGTACTCCACCTGCTTAGTCGCTGTGACGTATTTCATTGAGTCATCATCCGGATGCGAAGTGCCGATCAGCAGACTCCGCAGATGAGCCAGCTGCGGCAACTGTTCCAGTATTCGGATCGAAGACGGACGCTTCTGCAGGCTCAGTAGCTGCAGGTACCGCAGGTTGGGGGCGGTCTTCGCAAAGTTTCGTAGCGCTTTGAGAGCCAGCTCACTCGGACAGAGAATGAGACCATGCAATCCCTCAAACGGGAGAACCCGCCGATACGGTTTCTCCGGTGGCTGCTCACACCGGGTGCGCGTTGTGTCGAGCAGGAACGGTATCGCCTGACACTCTTCGCGTATGTCGGCGATCCGGTTGAACTGTTCTTCGTCTTTGGGGTGCAATGACAGCAGTTCCAGCCAGCCTTCACGCCAGGCCCGTGTCAGCCAGTCCCCCTCATAAAGCCAGCGCGGGTCTCCCAGTTCGCCAATCATGATCCGGCCGAAATGAACGCGCTGATACCCGGATTCATCGGGAGGCGTTTGCCACCAGTCTGGCTGAATCGCTGCCAGATTTTGCTGAGGATGCCACAGCGGATCGGAGCAGTAGCAGGTCACTGTAGTCCAATCGACGTTTGTGAAACTGATACGGAGATCGCGCGTGTACTGACAATCCCCGCAACAGAGACGAACCCAGTCCGCGCGTTGCCTGTGTCCATTCGCATCCAGCCAGTCTGCAAACGCCAGCCGACGACTCATATCCAGCGGATTATCATAAATCGGCCAGATCTGTTCTTCATACGGGATCGGCTTCGGTTTGCGTGCCCCCATCCAGTTTCTCCCAGATGCAAAATTACTCAGTCCTCAACGTCGGCTTGCCCCATACTGTCAGATTGTGGCTGGGTTCGGAACCTTCAGCAGCAATCGTTTTCAGCGACAGTTTCAGCAATTCAGAAGAGGGCAGGGGGACGTCCAGTTGGACCGGTTCATCTCCCACGCGAAGCGGTTTCGTGCGGACCAGTTCTTTGCCGTTCGCTTCGACCGCGAACTGGACCGCCCCGTTTTTTCCCGCGGTGGGATGCAGGCCGACGTCGCAGGTAAAGCGTCTGAAGACATTTCCCGGAGCGAGGACGAAGTCGAGCTCAAACGGGGTGCCCATTCCATAGCCGGTTTCGTATTCGGTTGTGCCGATCTGCAGGGGATGCAGTTGCCGCTTTGCATCCATTGCCTGGTTCAACAGGAACGGCTTCACGTAATAGGGGTGAGGAATCATTCGTCCCCGGAAGTCGGGTAACCAGTCGGTCAGTCGCTGTTCTTCGAAGAGAAACTCCTGATCTTCAATGTGATTTGTTGCCAGGCAGATCGCGGTGAAGATGACATCCGCAGTGTGCCTTCCGTTGGCGAGGGCTGCTGCTGCCCGGTGTTCGTCCGCTTTGGTCCCGTCTCCCTGCATCGTGTCCTGCACGATGG
>JAGQQP010000672.1 GCA_020426085.1 Planctomycetaceae bacterium
GGCAATCATTGATTCACAATTGCAGCAGAACCCTTCGCTTTCAAAATTGATGTCAGCAGTTTCAACCTTAGAGCAGGGGAATGCGCCCGCCAGTTTACTCCAGACCTACCGGAATCGCGCATTAGAGCTGGCACGTGCTGAAACACGGACGAACGTGACGAATCCGACTCCCTGGATCGCCATTGCCAAATTTTCGTTAGAAGACCAGAACAATACCGCATTTCGGAATGCCGTCTCATCGCTGGAACAGAAATTTCCCAATGATAAACACACTTACTATTTTCAGGGAATTGCCGACCTGAAGGATCAGAACTGGAAAGCCGCCGAGCAGCAGTTTATCAAAGCGCGAGAAATGGGAGTCCCTGAAGAGAGTATTGCGAAGTGGCTGAAAATGGCAATTGATCAACAACGTTGGATCTGGGAGTACGCCTGGATCACGTTATACGTGGTGCTCGCCTGGCTGACGGGATTAGCCTTGTTGTACGTTGCAGGCAAATTCATGTCATCGAGAATCGTGCGTATTCTGAAAACGGAAAACCTTTCCCAGGCCCTCCGAGGACATCATCTGTTACGTTCTGCCTATCGACTGTTAGTGCAGATTGCCAGCGTTTATTACTATATTTCATTACCGCTGCTGGTCGTCGTTTCCATCGCCTTACCACTGACACTCGGTTATGCGTTACTCAATGTTCCTTACTTGAACCTGTGGCTGGTTGCTCTGGTCTTCATTCTGAGTCTGGGATCGATCTGGACAGCCTGCAGCGGCATCTGGACCTGCTTTGTGGGTTTGAATCAGCAGATTTCAGGCAGAAATGTTACGAAAGCAGAGCAGCCGGAGCTGTGGGCACTGGTTAAAGAAGTCGCAAAGCAGGTCGGCACGCGGCCCGTCGATCAGATTCGTCTCATCGGTGCCTGCACCATCGCTGTTTCAGAGCAGGGGACTCTCCTGAATCGATTCAGAGACAAAGGAACCCGTGTTCTTTATTTAGGTGTGGGAGTCCTCGACGGTCTTTCGATCGATGCCTTTTGCTGTATCCTGGCTCATGAATATGGTCACTTTCTCAATCGTGATACGGCAGGCGGCGCGACAGCGATGCGGGTTGATATTGCGATGCAGCGCTTTGCACAATCAATTACAAACCGACGCCAGATTCGCTGGTGGCACATCGCCTTTCACTTTTTGAGATTTTACTATCGCATCTTTAGTCGAATCACCTTTGGTGCCAGCAGGCTTCAGGAGATCCTGGCCGACCGGGTGGCCGTCAAAGCTTATGGCGCTGCCTCTTTTGAAGAAGGCTTGCGTCATGTTGTCCGTCGCTCACTCGAATTCGACTACTGGATGAATAAAGGCATCTCAAAGATACTTCAGACACAACAGCCATCGTTGAGCTTCGGTCCCGTGAACGCCCGCCCGTCCTTAAGCGCGCTGGATCAGATTGAATACATGCTGGTTGAAATTATCAACCGACCTACCGATGAATCAGACACGCATCCCAGCAGCATCGACCGGTTTACCTATACGAAAAAAATGGACCAGGGAAAAGCCGCCATGAAGCAGGGCATGGTCTGGCAGCTATTTAAAAGCAAAAGCAAAATCTATGATGAACTCTCTAAAGGGCTGGCGGAGATGCTTAATGACGAAGCCGCTTATGCCGATGCCCTTAATAAAATGGACATCGCCTTTTTAAACAGCCAGTCTGCGGTCTATGCCCGGGAATCTGAAATTTATGAAGAACGCGCTCGTTTGCAACTGATTTGCGGCGCATACCAGCAGGCACTGGATGATTATGAAATCGCTATCAAATGTGCCCCCAAAAAAGATTCAGCCTATTATGGGAAAGCAGTCGTCCTAAAAGCATCGGAAGATTATCAGCAGGCAGCGGAGGCATTGAAAGCCGCGATGGATCAATTCCCCGACTCCGCAAGTTTTGGAACATACTTTTTATTAGGCGAGTGTTATCAGAACATAGAAGAGTATGCAGAAGCAGAAATCGCGTTTACGGAAGCCATCAAAAAAGAGGAAACAGCGTTTTGTGCCTGGATGGCACGCGGTCGCGTGCTCCATCAGTCAGGCAAATATAATGAAGCGATTCAGGATTTCTCGAAAGCGCTGGAACTGTTTCCGGAATCTCCCGACGCGTTCTTTGATCGCGCCATGGCATATATCAAATTGAATCAGCTGGACAATGCCAGAAAAGATCTGGAACAATCCATTTCCAAAAACGCCTCTTATGCAGATGCCCACCGGGAACTGGCTTGTTTACTTCTCGGTGAATCCAACGATTTAAATCCGGATCTGGCACAGCAGGCAGTGAAATACGCCAGAATTGCGAACGCTTCTCCCATCAAACAGGAAGAATCACTCTCCGTCCTGGCGACCACTTATACAGCCGTCAAGGATTATCCCTCAGCTTCCAAAGCCATCAAACAGTTAATGCCTCTGCTGACAGGTTCCACACGGTCAGAGTGGGGGGAGGAACTCTCCCGTATCCAGGCACTCAGCAACCAGGGTGAACCGCGGGGCAAACTTCAAAAGAGTCTCTAACCCCGTTCATGCCCAGGGGGAAATATCAGTATCATTTTATGTGTTGTCGGTGTATCATTAAGCCATTCAACACTGTGTGGGATTAAGAATTCCTGATTTACTGGAACATAAATGATGTTGAGAATTGAAGGCACTGCCACAAAATTCTGTG
>JAGQQP010000673.1 GCA_020426085.1 Planctomycetaceae bacterium
TCGGCCACTCTGCCACCTCTCCTGCAGCCCGAAATTCCTTGAAGGACTGGGCTTCGGTCAAAAGTATATAGACTCGCGCCCAGCTTGTAAAGTCTCATATTTGTTCTGTTTCCGCAGCTTTCAAGCGGAAAACCCACAGGTATCCAGTTAAACCGAATTTACTGCATCTGACTGCATCATCCAGCCACGAAAAATTCCTTTTCGCACTTCTCTGAGACGATTCTTAGACTAAAACGGACTATGATACTCTTTTCACCCCGTTTTAATCTCACTGTCAGAGGAAACAGCCGTGTCGGAACGTGGAACAGTCTATCTCAACATGATCGTCACCAAAACCGGCGACCAGGGACAAACTTATCTGAATGACGGCTCGCGTGTTTCCAAAGCCAGTCCGCGGATCAAAGCCCTGGCTTCGATCGAACAGGTAGCTGTCAAACTAGGCTACTTCATTCACGCCTGTGAAGACCAAGTGCTGCAAATACAACTGCCAGATAATCACGCCTGCCAGATCCAGCTGACACAGCTGGCGACTTCATTTCAACAGGAAATGTACGACATCGGCTCAGATATCAGCACGCCAATCACCGCTGGAGAAGAGCGCGGACGATTTCCCCAGGAATCAGTCGAAGAACTGACCGCACTGATTGCCAGCCTCACGCCGGCTCTGGAACCCCTGGATTCCTTCATTCTCCCCCAGGGAAGCCTGCGCGTGCTGATCGCGCATGATATCCGCACGCTGGTACGCCAGGCAGAGATTGATGTCTGGGGCATTGAAGAAGCAGTGAATCCTGCCGTTCCTCAGTTTCTCAACCGACTGTCCGACTTCTGGTTTGTACTGGGAAGAATTCTGTTCGCCGAGGAAAATCAATCGGGAGGAACCGAAAATCAAAAATGGGAACCCCGACAGAAACAGGACCGGGGCGTTCGAATCGATCCTGCCTGAGTCCTCCCCTGCCCGACGACAATTAATCCATGAGCACCGGACGTAACCAGCGTTCCATGTCTTCCAGGCTCATTTTCTTCCGTTCAGCCAGTGATTCCAGCTGATCCCGATCTATTTTTCCTGTGTGGAAATAACGTGATTCGGGAGCAGAAAAATACCAGCCGGACACCGCGGCGGTCGGATACATGGCAAAATGCTCTGTCAGGCTCACACCGATCTCAGCTTCCGCATTCAGCATCTGGAACAACGTTGCTTTCTCCGTATGATCGGGACAGGCGGGATAGCCGGGGGCAGGACGAATGCCTCGATATTCTTCTTTGATCAGCGATTCATTATTCAGCGTTTCGTCCGCAGCATATCCCCAAAATTCTTTGCGGACGCGGGCATGCAGATGTTCGGCGAACGCTTCGGCCAGTCGGTCCGCCAGTGCTTTGACCATAATGCTGTTGTAGTCATCATGTTTCGCTTCATACGACTTCGCCAGTTCCTCTGCACCAATGCCGGATGTCACTACGAAACCGCCGATATAGTCCTGCAGCCCGCTCTCTTTGGGAGCGATGAAATCGGCCAGAGACATCAGCGGCTGTTCTTCCTGTCCCCGTTTGCGTACCTGCTGCCGGATATGATGCAGATCTGCGATGACTTCACTCCGATTTTCATCAGCATAGACTTCGATATCGTCTCCCTGCACTCGATTAGCGGGCCAGAATCCAATCACGGCTCGCGCTTTGAGCAGTTTCTCGTCGATGATCTTCTTCAGCAGCGCCTGACCGTTTTCGAACAGATCGCGGGCTGCTTCTCCTACCAGTTCGTCTTCCAGAATGCGCGGATATTTTCCGACCAGGTTCCAACTGATAAAGAACGGCGTCCAGTCAATGTACTCGACCAGTTTCTCCAGAGGATAATCATCGAGCACCTGCGTGCCGGTGAATGAAGGCTGTGGTGGAGTATAGTTCTGCCAGTCGATCTGCAATCCCTGTGTGACAGCTTCCGCATAAGGGACCGGAGCTCCCTGCGGTTTGCGATTGGCGACCCGTTCGCGCACCGTCACATATTCTGCTTTGATTTTCGCAACATAGTCATCATGCTGTTCATCCGAAATCAACGCAGCTGCGACCCCCACCGCACGCGATGCATCGGGAACGTAAACGACCTGATTGCGCGTGTATTGTGGTTCAATTTTCACTGCCGTATGCGCTTTGGATGTCGTAGCACCGCCGATCATCAAAGGCAGATCCATGCCCAGGCGTTCCATCTCAGCGGCGACCGTCACCATTTCATCCAGCGAAGGAGTAATCAGGCCCGACAAGCCAATTACGTCACACTGTTTTTCCTGAGCAGTCTTTAAGATCGTCTCACAGGGAACCATCACTCCCAGATCGATGACTTCAAAATTATTACACTGCAGCACGACCCCCACAATATTTTTGCCGATATCATGCACGTCCCCTTTTACGGTCGCCATCAGAATACGGCCGTTGGGTTTGCTCTCTTCCTGTTTCTCCATTTCGATGAAAGGCTGCAGATAGGCTACGGCCTGCTTCATTACACGCGCCGACTTCACCACTTGAGGCAGGAACATTTTCCCCGCACCAAACAGATCACCGACCACGTTCATGCCGTCCATAAGCGGACCTTCGATCACATCCAGCGGGCGATCCAGTTCCTGTCGCGCGAGTTCTGCGTCTTCCACTATGTAAGTGGAGATCCCTTTGACCAAAGCGTGTTCAATCCGTTTGGTCACCGGAA
>JAGQQP010000674.1 GCA_020426085.1 Planctomycetaceae bacterium
ACTTTTCTGGTTTTCAGTGATTACATGCGTCCTCCAATGCGACTGGCGGCGATCAATCACTTGCCCGTCATTTATGTATTCACTCACGACAGTATCGGCATGGGCGAAGATGGTCCGACGCATCAGCCGATCGAACAACTCGTCTGTCTACGCTCCGTTCCCAATCTGTTTGTCGTTCGTCCTGCTGACGCGAACGAAACCGCTGCCGCCTGGCGTATCGCAGTGGAACGACAGGACGGTCCGGTGGCGCTGATATTGACCAGACAGAAACTTCCGATTCTCGATCTGGAACAATATCAGGGTCTCACGGACGGAGTAGCAAAGGGTGGTTACGTGTTGTCAGAAGCTGAAGGAGACGGCGCCCCCGATCTGATTCTGGTGGGGACTGGTTCTGAAGTGCATCTGGCACTGGAAGCACAGAAGCAACTGGCTGGTGAAGGGGTTCGTGCCCGGGTAGTCAGTCTGCCTTGCTGGGAACTGTTTGCGAAACAACCGGAAGCGTACCGGCATGAGGTCGTCACACCCGGTGTGCCTCTGCTTGGTATTGAAGCCGGTTCAACTTTAGGCTGGGAGACTTATTTTGATTCCCAGACCAACGCGATTGGTATTGCCGGTTTTGGTGCCTCCGCCCCCGGAGAGATTTTGCTGCGGGAATACGGTTTCACCGTAGAAAACGTCTGTCAGCGGGCTAAAGCTCTGCTGAAGTAGCTGTAAGAAGTCGTGGAATGTTGCAGAGCTGTCTTCCACTGACTGATGTGATTTTCCAGGCAGTAACAGAATCAGGATGCTGGATCTGTTACTGCTTTTTTTCTGCCGACCGATTGCTCATTGCTCCAACCGCTCGCGGGCTTTGACGCTCCCCTCTCCCCCAATCACAGTCGTCACATGACTTTGTGTTCGGCTGATTTCAATGCCGTGCTGCGCGGCTGATACTGTTCTAGCAGTCGAATAAAGCAGCTTGTTCTCCTGATCCTTAGGGAATATGAGAATATCTGTTATCTTATATTTCTGAATCAGACCAGTTCTAAGAAATGAAAACACTTCACTGAAGACCAATCCACGTCCCGATTACACCGATACAAATTTAAATAAATCTCAAAATTTCATCGAAATTATCGTGGGATATTTCAGTCTGCGTGTATTTCCTTACAGACGGAGTAACCAGAATGAACAAGAACGAACAGCAAGCATCAGAAACTGAAACCGAGGAGCACGTCCGGCTGATTGCCCAGGCGCAGCGCAGAATTTACGCCTACATATTCGCTCTCGTGCACCATCCGGCTGATGCAGATGATATTCTACAGGAAACGAATGTGGTCCTCTGGCGAAAACGGAACTCATACGAACCGGGGACCAACTATTTCGCCTGGGCATTTGCTATTGCCCGCCTGCAGGTTCTGTCGCATCGCTCACAGCAGGCACGCAAGGGTATGATTTATAATGATCAATTACTGGATGAAATTGCAAATACAGCCAGTACCGAATCCGAGCAGTACGACCGCCGCAATGCAGCATTGCAAAATTGTCTGCAGAAACTCGACGCAACGCAGCGCGACTTGATTTCACGACGCTATCAACCAGACGGTGCCGTCAATTCGTTAGCTGCTGACATCGGAAAAACATCTAAGGCCGTCTCCGCATCATTGCGTCGGGTTCGTGATAAATTACGTCAGTGTATTGAACGGACTCTGGCAGCAGAGGGACATTCATGAGTCAGTTCATTCAACCAGAAGAATGGTCCATTCTACTCAATGCAATGGCAGATGACGAACTGACTGAAACGCAGGAACGTCGGTTTGCGGAACTTTTGCAAGACGATCCGGAATTTCGGACTGAGTATGTTCGTTACTGTCAGCTACTGACGCAATTACGCTGGCAGTATGACAGTGAACCGGAAGAATTCGCTTCTTCGAAAAAACAAGTTTCTCCGACCCGATCAGTCAAACCCACGAGACGCTGGTGGCCTGCTTCGTTAGTGGTTGCCATGCTTCTGATGGTCGTTATTGGCTGGCTGAGTTGGAATGGTCTGGCTGAAGATATGCCGGGAACATTAGTGAATGTTTCTGGTCGGGTAGAGATTATTAGAAACAAACAGCTCGCCTTATTGATTTCTTCAGAAGCGATCGGCAGTCATCCTCAACCACTGCAACCAGGGGACCACGTGCAAACCGGTCGTGCCAGTTCGGCTACGTTACTGCTTGCGGATCAGACCCGGATTCGAATTCAACCGGAAACCGAGGTTGTTGTAAACCCTCGTTCAAGCGGCGGAATTCATGTTCCGTCAGGCAGCATTAATGCAAAAGTAACGCCGCAAAGTTCACGGAATCCGCTTACATTTTTTCTACCCAACTCGGAAGTGCAGGTATTGGGAACCGAACTGGAGCTGCTCTCGACGCCTGAGCGAAGCGAGGTTGCAGTGCTGGAAGGCAAAGTCCAGGTCACTCGGAATGCTGATCGCACTAAGCAGTCGGTAACGGCAGGTCAGTTCCTGCCGGTAACGGAAACAGCGCCACTTTCCATTGTGGAGTGGCCGCTCCCTGCGGAAGAATGGAGTGTCGATTTTGAGTCTGGTCTGCCTGTCGGCTGGCAGGGGAAAAGAGTCAGAAATTCACTTCCGAAAAACTCCCGGGGTGCTGTCAGATCCGTTTCCGTACTCCAGGATCAGCAGATGGTCCAGAAGATTCAG